>JACPLS010000037.1 GCA_016186375.1 Candidatus Pacearchaeota archaeon | reverse complement strand
TATATGCCCAAAATGTCATAATGAGATGGAATTTATCATGTATTGCAAGAAACCTCCACCAATTGATAAATCAAAAATAACTGTTTGGTTAGAAATGCAACGATTGTCTTAGCGGAGCTGCCCGAAGGGCATTAACTTGTATTATTTCCTCTAAAGTTAACAGTATATAATATCAACAATATTTATATATTCCCAAAAATGGTGCAGATATATGAAAGAAAAGAACGTATCATTGGTATTTAATCTTTATCAGCCAAATTTGAATTTATTGGAAAGAATATTAAAGGCTCTGGAAAACCAAAAATCAGATTATTATATTGAATTTATTGTTGTTAATAAGAAAATGAATGATGAAAGTATTGAATTTGTAAACAGATTTAAGAAAAAATCTAAGAAGATGATAATTAAAGTAATTAAAGTTGATGAGAACTTGAGCTTTGCTTCATCTATGAATATAGGATTAAAAGCTGCTAAACAAGAGATTGTTGTAGTGCTTCAACAAGATTGTGTTCCTTCAAATGAATTATGGCTTAGTAATTTAATAAAACCTTTTGATGACGAAGAAGTTGTAGCTACAGTATCTAAAGTTCAATTTCCTGAAGAATTATGGAATCGCCTTGATAGTAGAGCTCAAGCCATAATGTTACAAGAAAAAGGCACGATAACTCCTTTATTAGATGAGAAAGGGTGTGCTTATCGTTTGTCTGTTTTTAAAAAACTAGGTTTATTTAATGACAGGGATTTTAGGACTGCTGGGGAGGATTTCGATCTTTATATAAAACTAAAAAAAGAAGGAAAAATAATTTATCCAGATTCGACAATTTTACATTTTCATCCTACAGATTTCAAGACAAGACTTGAAAAAATTACTCAGTATGCTAATGGATTTGGCACTTTAGTCAGAATGCACGGAAATAAAATGCCAAGATGGTATGTTGGATTTCTAAAAGCTATTCCTATTATCGGTCTTCCTGCATTTATTATTAGTTATCCTTTTAACAAAGGGTTTTCATTATATCCCCATTATCTTGCTTTGACCCCAATGTTACATTTTAATTATATTAAAGGATTTTGGAAGGGATTTTTATCTGGCAGTCAAAGCGTTGATGTTTTTAAGAAGAATTAAAGGTTAAAAAATCAAAAACCAAGAATTCTTCCACCGTCAATTGAAATTTCAGCACCCACAATATTTAAGTTTCTGTTTTTTATTAAGAAATAAGCTAATACTGCAATTTCTTCGGGTTTTGTTAATCTTCCAGTGGGAGTTTGAGCTGTCATTTTATCAATTCCCTGTGAAGCTGGAACCGATAACAATAACTCTGTTGGTACTGGTCCCGGGGCTATTGTATTTATATGCAAGATATTCTCTTTTGCGAATTTATAAGCTTGAACAGATATTAATCTATGCATTGCTGATTTAGATGCTGCGTAAATTTCTGATCCAGTAGGTCCATGCATTCCCGTAGTGCTTCCAATATTTACTACTGCTCCAATATCAATGAAATTTCCAGCTCTTCTGTATTCTGCAAATGCGTTAGTCATATAATGTGTGCCAAGAACATTACTTTTGAAAACATCTTCTTCATTTTTCTTTTGTGGAACATGATATATGCCTGCATTGTTAACAAGTGCAATAGTTTCAATTGATGACATTCTTATTTTATTAAAAAAATCGGAAACTTCATCTCTGTTAGATATATCGACTTGATGTAAACTAATGTTTATTGAATCAAATTGTTCACTAAATTTTTGAGCTTCTTCATGCCTATTTCTGTAAATTGCATAAATATGATATCCTTCATTAATTAGTTTTGTTGAAATTGCTCTTCCTATTCCTCTTGTGCCGCCAGTAATTATTACGCTAACCATTATTGTTGGCCATTTAAAGGATTTATAAAGATATTGTGAAAATTTTGTTTATTTAAGTAGTTAATTTATCAATGAAGTTTTTACAAAAGTAACATTTTTTAACTCATATAAAGAAGGATTATTATGTATAAAGCAAGTGATATTAGTGTAATAATACCAACCTATAATAGAGTTGTTGATCTTAAATTAACTCTATTAGCTTTAAAAAAAAATTTGAAAGACTTAAGAGAAATAATTATAGTTGACCAAAGTACTGATAAGAAGACATATGAGCTTATAAAAAAAATTAGAAACAGAAAAGTGAAGTATGTTTTTTCCAAGACACCCTCTATAACAATAGCTAGAAATTTGGGTGTGAGGAAAGCTTCTGGAGGAACAAAGATCATTTGTTTTATAGATGATGATGTAGATATTGGAGAGAACTATTTTAATGAAATTTTAAAAGTTTTTAATACTCACAAAGAGGCAAAAGGAGTTGCAGCTTATGTTTCTTCTCCTGAGATTTTAAAAATGGGAAAAGCTGAGAAGATACTGAGAAAGATTTTCTTTCTTTCGTATTCTGAAGAAGAAAACGCAAGAATAATCTCTGCTTATGGAAATACATATCCCATTTCATTAAGCAAAGTGATTAATTCTGAATGGATTTCCGGAGTTAATATGAATTATTTGAAGACTGTTTTTATCAGACAGAAATTTGATGAAAATCTTCTGGGATATACAATAGCAGAAGACATCGATTTTAGTTATCGTTTATATATGAAATATCCTAATTCACTCTTTATAACTCCTTATGCAAAATTAACACATAGAGTTTCAAATATTGAAAGATATCCTACCGAAAAAATGTCATTTATCAATCAGATTGATCATTTTTACTTTAATTTTAAAAATTTAAATAAAAATTGGAGGGAAAAAGTAATTTTTATATGGTCTTTAATAGGAATATCTCTTTTAAGACCTATTAAATTTCTGATCTCGAGGAAAATGAACGATTACCTAAAGATGAAATTTTATATCAAATCTCTTTTTTATTGCATAAAACATATTAAAATGATAAAAGAAGGAATATTGAGAGATTTTAAGGAAAAATAATTTAATTAAATCTACCTGTTAATCTTTTCTCTGACTCCATAATATAATTTTCTATTCCATTTCGTATACCAAAATCAACAATATCGGGGAAATATCCTCTTTCAGTTTCAAGTTCACCCTTCCTAAAATAAGGATATTCTTTCATTAGTTTTTCGTAAATAACAATAAGTTCAAAAGATTTTTCTACAAGTTTTATTAAGGATTCTTTTTTCTCTCCATTAATTCTTTTTAGTGCTCCTAATCCAGCCTCTAGACCACTACAAAGATTATTTTTAATATGAAAATAATGACTCTTTCCTCCCCTTCCATTACATTCGAAACTAGCTAATTCTTTTAGATTGTTATTGGGTTCTCTTAAAGTATTTCTACCATCTACATGATTATCCGTCATAATTATGTTACTACTCTATAGTATATAAATGTTTCGGTATTGATATAAAATTATCAGATTAAACTAATTTCTATCTCAATAAAACTCAACTCTGATTGTTCGAGGTTGTTTTTTCTCAAATAATTTAAATGTGCATCTGCTTTAGTATTTATGTAATAGTACTTTGCTCTAATGACAAAATTCCCGCTATATTTTACTCTGAGCATGACACTGTGTAATAAGTTAGCTCTATCAGCTTTTTCGATCAATTCTTTTCCAGCCCTTTCTTGAGATGTGAAAGGGAGAGATGCCGTTTATAGTTATTTTGTAAACTGTTGATTTAAAAGTGTTTGTTATCTTCTCTCATCTCCTTTTCTATATACTTCAATTTTATATAGTGTGAAATCAATGCCCTTAGCAAGTTCAGGATGCCAAGGCTGTGTTTCTGTATGAATTTTTAATAATCTTTCTATTTCTGATGAAGTAATCTGTGCTTCTAGAATATTTCTGATAAGCCTATTAATTTTATATCTTCGTTGTCTACTTAAAGTAGGTATGCTGAATTTCAAAATATCAGAATAAATTCTATGTAAGGCTCTTAGGCTCTCACCTGCAAGAAAATTTCTTTTTCCAATCTGCTGTTCCATTAAATTATAAAATGGTTTGATATAGTCTATATCTTGCACTCTTTCCAAGCTGTTTGTAGCCATGCACAAACGCTCTAGCCCAATACCTGTAATGAAAAAAGATGAGTTATTGTCTTCCTTTAGACCGATAATGTTTCGCGCTTCTGTTTCACTTTCGCGATAACGAGGCTTCCAAAATAATAATTCAGCAGTTCCTATATCAAGCAATCTTTTTTTTTATTTATTCCAATATCAACAAATAATTCATTGCGGTATCCCCACATAGTTGGCCTATAAAGATGAAGCGCAAGAAACGTATTTCTACTTGTGTCTGGAATGAGATTCTCTTTAGGAACGCCTGCTTCTAAAAAAGCATCTTTTGAAAATAAATCCTTGGGCACTTGAAACTGAAAGGTATACTTGCCGTTTGTTAGCATATCAACATTTCCGCCAGTACAATAAGAAGCATGCACGAATTCTTTTGGTATTCCCTCTTGCACCAAAAAGTCAACAAAACTACGTATCTGCGCGCGATACAAGAGAGAGTAGTCAACTTTCCTAGCAAAGTTCAATGCACCATACACATCAGCTAACTCAAAAACTCCTAAGTACCGATACCCTTCTTCTCCGCTTATAAATGGAAAGTCAGCAAGTCTAATACAACTCTGAACTGTAGATATACAATAGTCATGGTTAAATTGCACATAATTTTCAAATTCCTGCAGCCAATGATATTCTGAGAAACTTAAATTAAATTGTCCGGGAAACCCTTCGTGGATAATTGGCGCTCTCACTACTTTCTGTGTTCCTTCATGTTTGGGCCATGCTTGTATTTGTTCTCTTAGATCACTATAGTTCATGTTTTCTCTCTATATCCTCCTTCAACAGTCATATACTCTCCAGTTACTTTTATTTTCTTTTAGCTCTTCTTTCTAATATATACTCTCTAAGTTTTTTCCATTGTTTCATTCTACCTTGTTATTTTCACTCGACCTCCCTTCGCTATATTTTTATTATAAGCAATATCACTTGCAGTTAAAGAAGAAATAAATGTTACTAATTTTCTTTTATTTTTTGGATCTAATTTATCTAATTTTAATGCTATTTCAACTTCATTAAAGTTTTCTCTAGGAAAAGTAAATTTTTGATCCTTCAACCACCTTGCATGCCAGCGATTTAGAGAATAATTTTCTGGAAGATCATCATTATGATATTGAAATCTGTTTGCATATTCTGGCATATATTTTGTTGGCCTTATTTCAGATTTACAAATGTAAAATCTTGCAAAATCATCACTTTGAATTGTGGTTACAGGACCATAGAATCTTATTAACTCTGGATATTTACTCTCTAAATATTTTACATTAAACTCAGAATGATCTGTATTTACTAATACTGAGAGAATACTAAATTCTAAAGAAACAATTAAATCTTCTGGCTTCTTAGAACTATCTTTAATCATTTGATTATAAATTAGGATATCTTGACATTCTCGTTGCCTCTTTTCACGAAGAGTTTTTAGATAACCTTTATTTTTTTGGATCCATTCCTTCTCCTCCTTTTTTATATTTTCTCTTTCTTCCCATTCTTTCCATTCTGCTTTACGTCTTTCTTGGCAATAGTGACTTGAAGGAATTAAATATCTAGGCTTACAATAAGGACAGATAGCCCCACTATGCCATCCAGGAAAACCCATTTTATTATAAACCTCCTATTGCTTTGCTATCAACATATTCAATATCAACTTCATTTGTTTTTGGATTAATAATTGGCGGAGTTTCTATCGATAAAAACAAGGTTTGCTCCTTAACGCGAAAGCCGTGGCTGACTCTAGATTTAATTAAGAAAACGTCGCCTTTCTTGTATTGTTGTTCTTTTCCATCTAGGATAAATGTACCATTTCCAAAAATAATATGGACTTTTGATTGTGATTTATTATGTACATGTGGAGGATAATATTTGCCTTGCTCAAGGGTAACAAGAGTAAATGCTCTTCCTTCAAATATGCCTAATGGAAAGAGATTAACTTCTTCTATTGCTGTTTTGACAATTTTGTGAGGAAGTTTGTTAAAAATGGAATTATGTATACTCATGTTCTTCCTCCTGGTTGAAGAGTTCTATAAGCAATAGTATTCAAAATATCGTTACTGTTCAGAAGAAAACCTATAAAACGTTCAAAGCCTAAGCCATAACCTGCACGCAATAAAGGCGCCTCTTGCTCAAAAATGGAAAAATATTCTGAAAAAGGAGCTATTGGGTCTCTTCCTTTTTCACGCAAATAATTAGCAACTCTAGATTCTATATATTGTTGTTTTAATGTATCTATGTTTTCTTCTCGGACACCTCCTCCAATAGTTTCTCCTAATGGAGGCAAAAGTAAATCGACGCTGTATGTTCTTAAGCCATCAGGAGTGCGTTTAAGATTGAAGAATTTTAGTGAAGCTGGAAAATGTGTTACAAAGACTGGGAGATTATCAAAATGTTTTAAAATTAAGCGTTCTTCTTTAATTCCTAAGTCATCGCCAAATTTGTGATTATATCCTTGCTCATTAAGAAGCTCGAGAGCCCCATCATAGTTTATTACATTTAAGGGTTTTGAGCGTCCCCGGTCTAATTGAACTAATACATTAACTAGATATTCCCAATTTATGTTTAATTTTGGGTTTTCTCGATAACAAAAAGTATCGAATGCTAACGATGTTAATTTTCTAGTTTCTCCTCCTAGCCCATAGACAATTGTGTCTATTTGTGTTTCAATAACATCGTTAAGTCCTTGTTCGGGAGTACTTTTTTTATCTAACGGCCATTCTGATTCTATTAATGTAAATTCTGTTAATCTTCTTCCGGCTTGTTCTGGATCATTATAATGCTCTTCCCGAAAGGAATTATTTATTGTATAAAAGGGTCTACGCAATCGAAGAACAAGAGCTTCTAACTGGAGCTGAGCACTCTGGGAGAGATGAGCTTCTTTTCCATAATAATTTACAGGAAACGATGCATATGGATTTTCGCAAGAACCTGCAATATTTACTAGAGAAGAAGTGGTAACTTCAGTAAAATTACTTTTCCGAAAATATCTACGAATATGATCTAACACAAGACTTCGTACATTTATCAAAGCAGTAATTTTTTCTTTATCAAATTCTCCTAATGATGTTTTTATAGTTTTGCTCATTTTCGTTTCCTTGCATTTTTTCCGCAATAAGCGCCCAAATGCATTTTTACTTCATACTGATATTGCTGCCAGTTTTCTACTTCTAAATGTCTGCCACGAATGCTTAAGCCATTTTCATTCAGGATCCTGCTTGCTTCTCTTACTAACTGGTAACGGGAAGTTATCTCATAATTTGAAAGTCTCTGATGTATGCTCATAATCTATCTACATGCTTAGCTATATTAATATTTTTGTGACAAAAATATTCTTATTGGAATAAATCAGAGCGATATAAGAGAATCCAGAAACTGCTACTTTTTAGCAGTATTGGAAATAACTATCTTCTCTCCCCATCAACAATCCTTAACAGTATTTTTCTTGTTCTTAATTCTCCTTTCTTCCTATAATTACAAAATATCATTTGGAGAAGTTATAAAGTATAAATCTTTCGTTAGCGACCGACATAAATTTATGTAAGTAACTTACCTATTCTTAGGAAGAGAATTTAGAGCGCGCTCAATCCTCGCTCTAGATCTTTAATAATATCCCTAGGGGATTCGAAACCAACTGAAAGTCTGAAGAAATAAGGGGTTATGCCAAGAGATTCTTTATCAGATTCGGACAGAGAGCCATGACTCATTGTATAAGGATATGCTAAGAGAGTTTGAGGAGCTGCAAGGCTTTCTCCATAATTAATAACTCCTCTAGATTGCACAGAGTCTACAAACGCCTTCAAATTTCCTAATCCTATTTTAGGATCTATTTCAAAAGATAGAACTCCGCCATAACCATTTTGCATTTGTTTTTTAGCAATTTCATGGCCTTTATATGTTTGAAGTCCAGGATAAAGGACTCTAGATATTTTATCATGTTGAGATAGAAAATTAGAAGCTACTAATGCTGTTTTACTAACATGCTTCCATCTCATTTGAAGCGTCTTTATGCCTTGAATAGTGCGATAACATTCGTCTGGAGCTAAGACTGCACCAAGTGTTCTTTGTAGGAAAGATAGTTTTTCATGAAGTTCTTTATTTTTGGTAATAATTGCTCCTCCAAGAACATCATTGTGACCAGAAATATATTTACTTAGACTATGAATTATGGCATAAGCATTGTAACTGAATGCTCGCATAGTGCAAGGCGGGCAGAAAGTCATATCTGCAATAAAAGGAATATTTGTTTCTTTTGATATTTTTTCAATTAATGATAGGTCAATTGGGATTAATGATGGATTTGTCAGCGCTTCAATAAAAAAGTATTTTGTTGATGGTTTGATAGAGGACCTTATTTTTTCTTCTGATGAAAAATCTGTCTGAGAAAAGTTAATATTGTAAGGAGCAAAAACACTCTTGAGAAGGCGAAGAGTTCCTCCATATACTTCATCTGGAATAATTATATCCTCTCTTGGTAATAGTGTAAGAAAAAGCATTGTTTCTGCAGCAAGCCCAGAGGAAAAGGCCGTGGCAAAGCCGCCCCCTTCTATTAATGCTAATT
>JACPLS010000005.1 GCA_016186375.1 Candidatus Pacearchaeota archaeon | reverse complement strand
GTTACAATAAGTGGCAATGCACCATGCCTGAATGTCATCTCGGCAACCTCAAATCCACTATCTTGTTTTTCATTCAATTTTTCCATTTAAATCACCAAAAGTGCAGAAATCTTGGCTAATTCTTAAAGTGTGAACTAA
Organism: Candidatus Pacearchaeota archaeon; assembly: GCA_016186375.1. Taxonomy (GTDB): domain Archaea; phylum Nanobdellota; class Nanobdellia; order Pacearchaeales; family GW2011-AR1; genus VGKP01. The sequence continues at coordinate 3,734 of JACPLS010000005.1, read as the reverse complement.
TAATCAAATTAAACAACAAAATGGAAAAACAAAAATATTTAAATAACAAATATATTATATATTATATAGGGGGTGATAGAAAATGAAAAAGGATTATGTGGTTATGACAATTTCTGTAATAGCTATCATCATTGCTTTATTCGCATTGTTTAGAGCACCAACAGGCGTGGCTCCTATAGAAAAATCTACATTTGATAACATTCTTGAGAAAGATGAAATAATGGTTTGTTATATGACTTGGCCGCCATCAGTAATAAAAGACCCGAATACAGGCAAGTTGTCTGGATTTATGATTGATATATTTGAGGAAGTAGCAAAAGACGCAGACTTGAAAGTAAAATATACTGAATCCACATGGGGCGGATTTCCAGCTGATTTAAACACTGGAAAATGTGATGCAGCCATTGCAGGAATTTATCCAACAATTGGAAGGTCAACTAGTGTCTCATTTACAAAGCCATTCTTTTACGCAGGTAATAGTGGAGTTGTCAAAGCAGGTGAAACAAGATTTAAGACAATAGAAGACCTAAATAAAAACGGAGTTAAAATAGCAGTAATTCAAGGAGAATATGGGCATATATATTCACAAAAATACTTGCCTAAAGCTCAATTAGTGGTTTTAGAAAAAGGATCAGATAATACAGCTCCATTAGTAGCTGCCTCTAGTGGACAAGCAGATGCAGGATTAATAATGTCTGATGTGGTATCTGAATATGTCAAACTCCATCCAGAAGTTAAGGATTTATTTGCTGAGCAGCCATATTCAACGACACCAATCGCATGGGCAACGAGGCAAAATGATCAGGAACTTTTAAACTTCCTAAATAATGGGATTGATTACTTAAAATCAGTTGGCTTTTTAGATGCAACAGCTAAGAAGCACAGCCCAGCAGGATGGTATGGCTTAAAGCAAGAATATGTTGTCCTGTCTTAAAATGGAGGTTAATAAAGGATGGTTGTCTATACATGGGATTTTAGTGTTATTTTCACATATAAGGAAGCCATCCTAAAAGGAACATTAATTACTTTAGAACTTACTTTTTTTTCTATTATTCTTGGTTCTATTCTTGGGATGAGATTATGTTTGATGAAGTTATCAAAGAATCCTATTTTAAAATATCCAGCAATAGCTTTCATAGAAGTATTTCAAGATTTGCCACTACTGATTTTATTAATTTGGTTATTTTATGCATTGCCTCCTCTTTTTGGCATACATATTTCTGCTTTTTTAACTGCTTTGATAGGTTTATCTTTGAATTTGGGTGCTTTTTCAGCTGAAATATTTAGGGCAGGGATTATATCTATTCCTAAAGGACAAAGAGAGTCTTCTATTGCTTTGGGATTATCCAAATATCAAACGATGAAAGACATTATTCTGCCTCAAGCTAAGAGAGTGATAATCCCTCCATTGACAGGAAGATACATTGAAACAATTAAATTAACATCTCTAGCTTCTGTCATAGCAGTTGATGAGTTGTTACATTCTGGGCAGAATTTAATTAGCGTTAGTTACAGGCCATTAGAAGTATATACTATAATCGCTCTTCTTTATTTGGCTATTATCGTTCCACTTACTTTGATGCTGAAAAAATTGGAGAAAAGTAAATGAAGACAATAATTAGATTAGAGAAATTATCAAAGGAATATAGCGAGAATAAAGTATTGAATGATATCGATTTAGATGTTAAAAAGGGAGAAATTATCTCTGTTATTGGTCCCAGCGGAGCAGGGAAAACAACTTTACTAAGATGCATTAGTATGTTAGATTCTATGAATGAAGGCAATCTAATTATTGATGAAAAGAATATTGTTACTAAAGATTCTGAAGAGAAAGACATTAAAGAGTTAAGAGATAAGATAGGGGTTGTTTTTCAGGATTTTCATTTATGGCCACACAAAACAGTATTAGAAAATGTCATTTATGCACCAATTAATGTCAAAAAGAAAAATAAAAACCAAGCAGTAAAAAAAGCAAAAGAAATATTAAATAAAGTTGGTTTATCAAACAAAGCGGAAGAATATCCTGAATCTTTATCTGGAGGGCAAAAACAAAGAGTAGCTATTGCCAGAACTCTAGCAATGGAGCCAGAAATTGTTCTTTTTGATGAAATAACTTCTGCTTTAGATCCAGAATTAATTGGCGGAATTTTGAAAGTTATCAAAAGGTTAGCTAAGGAAGGCATGACTATGCTAGTAGTTACCCACCATATGAGATTCGCTAGCGAAATCTCTGATAAAGTGGTATTCTTGGATTGTGGCAGGGTTGTTGAAGAAGGAACCCCTCAAGTAATATTCAAAAATCCTAAAGAAAAAAGAACTAAAGAATTTCTTAAATCTATTATCGAAAAGAAACAAGAAATTAATGTTTATGAAGGCTATGAGGATTTTCAAGCTTATCATATTGGATTACTAAAAAGAGTTAAAGAAAATTGTGTCGGTTATGTGATGGGGGCAGTAGGAGACAGGTGGTTTGAGTGTATGGGTAATTTTTACAAGGAATACGAAAAAATAATGAAAGAAAAGAAAATCACTTGGAAATGGGTAAGTTACCGAATAGAGGAATTTGAGAAAAATGTTTTAAAGAGTTTGGACAATCAATTGCAGATAAGCTTAATTCCGAAGAAATTTGCAACACCATCAAATTACAATATCTGGGAAGATACAATCATTCTTCAGACTTTTGGCGACCCTCCTGCTATCATTGAAATCCGAAATAAGCATCTAGTAAAAGGGTATCATAATTATTTCAAATTATTGTGGGATATTGGAAAGAAGATTAAGTAACGGCGACCACAAATAAATCTCAAAATCTTTGATTCTGGCTATCTGTCCGAAGGACTAGAAAATCCCCCTAGTCTCGTTTTTAGTTTTTTCAGTTTAGGCGACAAACTCTTATCCTGACTTCTTGAGAACAAAATGTATTTTTTCACTCCCATAGCCCGTAGATTTTCTTACCTCAGCAACCTTCTTTACAAAAGAAGGATTAATACTCGTTTTCGGCTTTCCTGCCTTCTTAGCTTTATAGGCTTCCGACCCTTCTTTCTTATGTTTTGCAACAAGCTTGCAAACCATACGACGGCTAATCTTTTGTATTTTTGCTAATGAAGTAACACTTCTGCTACTCCTATACTGATTTATTATCCATTTTCTTTTTTTTCGTTTAGTTTCGGCATAAAATCACCAAAAACTCTGGAAATTTGGTTCATTCTTAAAAGTGTCAACTAATTATGAAATTGAACACGCCATTTCCAAAACAATAAACTATATAAACTTATTATTTCAGAAAATCAATTATGTACGATGTAATCACTGTCGGCTCTGCTACTGTGGATGTATTTGCAAAGACCCATTTCTCTGAGCTTATAAAGATAATTGACCCTAAAGGGGAGACTGACTTGTTGGCTTTTCCAAGCGGGTCAAAGATACTGATTGATGAGCTTGATTTCTCAACAGGTGGGGGAGGGACAAATACAGCAGTTGCATTCTCAAGATTAGGATTCAAAGTAGGATTTGTTGGAAAATTGGGGCAGGGCACCAATTCAGATTTCATCCACAAGAATCTGGTAAAAGAGAAAGTCGATTTGCTTTGCGGCCATGGAAGCGGAAATGCGGGCTATTCAATTATATTAGATACTCTGGAACATGACAGGACGATACTTGCATATAAAGGAGTCAATGATGAATTAAGAGTCAAGGACGTCCCATTCAGAAAACTAAAGGCAAAATGGTTTTAT
>JACPLS010000009.1 GCA_016186375.1 Candidatus Pacearchaeota archaeon | reverse complement strand
TCGAATAAAGAACAAGACAATAGGTTTACAGAGGAACAAGGCCTAAAAGGCCGGAAGATCATGGGAAGAAGATTGCTGGTTGATTACTTCTTTAGTAAATAAAATAGTTCACAAATTTCTTTAATTGATAACAAAAATTTTTTATAAAAGGTTTGAAATAATAAAAACTCTGACAATAACTCAACTATTACTACTCTAATTATAATTATTAACAATGTCAAGAACTCCGGAATAAATTCCGGAGCGCGTCTGGAGTTCTTGAGCACATCGAAAATTATTTTTGCTTTCTCTCAAACTTAAGTAAGGAGTTTACGCAAAAATAATTTTCTTAGTATTAAAATACGCTTTCGTTAAGATTTTTGTTATGTGAAAATTAAGTTTATGGTAATTTTTTTCAATATCCTAAATATTATATTATATCAGTCCCTACTTTCCAGAGTACAATCATTTTTATAAACGCAAAATACAGAAAAATTATATGTTAGATTATAATACACTCTATGAAATACTAAGAAAAGAGAAATATAGTGATGCTCTGCAACAACTGCCAAAAAACTTTCTTGAAGAATTTTCAGAATATATAAGTGGAAAGAAAGAGCTGACTGTTAAAGATGATGATCTTTTTACAGATACTTCCATTAAAGCAAAAAAACAGCTGGAAAATTCTCTGGCTCTTTTTCGTGAACTTATATTAAGGAGAAAAAAGAAAATTCTGAATTTGGTATTTGTTGCTGCTGAAACAGGAATTATGAAGAGAGATTATGAAAATATGCTTTCCTTTGAAAAGGAAATCTTTGATAAATTAGTCAAAGCATTTGAAGAAGGCGATAAAGAAATTTCCAAAACCCTAAACGGAAAAAAAGGCCTTATTGACCAGGAAAAAAACAAACTAATCCTGTTTAATCAGGACATTGAAAAATTTGTGGACATGACTGGCAATATTATCGGTCCTTTCAAGTCAGGAGAGTTAGTAAACTTAGACTCTTCAGTTTCTGAAATCCTGGTCCAAAGCGGCAAAGCCAACTTTGTAGATGAATAACCTGAATAATTTTATAAATCGGGAGTCAGAATTATCCCCATAATTTATTTGCTCTTTTTATGGTACACTATGTTTGCAGTGTAAAATACTCTTTCTGATGATCCTTCTCTTTCTGAAGGCAGATAATTGATATATGGGCCACTAACCTGATGAATTTCAACGTCAAATCGTGACATAAATCAATTAATTTCAGTCTGAAGTAATGAAAGAGATATAGGTCTTTCTTTTCCAATATCTTCTAGTCCCTTTTGAAATAGCTTAACTAATAACATAAAGTAAACAATCACTGATAGTTTAAATTCATTATTACATCATCATTTTATACTCATTTTTCTGAAAAATTATTAGACATAAATGTCCTCCAATTTTATAAGATAGTAAAACAAAATGTAACAATTAGTGAAAAATATCACTTATTCTTCTTTATTAGTAGGTTGATGTTTTTGTAGAACTTTTCTGCATTTTCTAGACTTTCTTTTGCAGGTTCAAGATTGGCTTGAGGCAACATTCTGTAAGTAAACTTCCCTCGCTTTGATTTCTCTTTTGCAAAAATGCCTAAAAGTTCCTCTGCCTTTACAACAATGTCTTTGTATATCTTAACAAGTTCCCGATCAATTTGTCCAGAATCTGCTAACTTCTCAAATTCCACCAGTGTTTTTTTATGTTCATCTGGTACTTTCGTAATTATTCCTTTTGTATAAAGAAAGGCTTTTGCAGAATAGAATATACAATAATAAGAGTTGCTTATAACATTACTAAAATATGTTGAATCTTCTTTTAATTCCAAGTCGAGCTTAAATTTTGTTTCTGTTGAAATTTTAAAAACAGCATTAGCCAAGTCCAACTCATTCTTTGCTCTATTCAAATACAATATTTCCTTACGGTCTGAATCCATTTTTTTTAGCCTCTTTTAGTAATTGATAATATATCTCTGAATTGTAAAATAGCCGTCGCTTTATAAAAATTTGTTTTGCTAGATTTCCTTCGTCCCTTAATAGCATTTTTATAAAATCATCGAACGTTATGTAATTCTCATCTATCTTCACAGCATGATTTAATTTTATTTCATTAACATAAGGTTTAATTTTTTTTTCAGTTTCCTTGTTATCTATAAGAAGGCAAATATCTAAATCAGAACTCTTAGTTTGTTTATTCTCTGCGTAGCTGCCAAAGACAATAATAGAATAATTCTTAATTGGTATTTGTTCAATTATCCCTGAAATAATTTTTATTTGTGAAAAGGCTAAATTATTCTGAGTTTCTAAGTATTGCAGAAATTGTAAAGACAAAGGATTCTCAAGGTTCAAGCTGTAAATATCTATGTTTGCTTTTCTTATTGAAATTAAGATATTATTGTTTACTAACAGTTTTAGGGAATTGAAAACCCATGTTTTAGTTTTCTTTTTTGATTCTTTCATAATCTCTGCTATACTTAGTTCTCTAAATGGATTTTTTCTCCATACTTCCAATAACTTTATTTTCTCGTTTGAAATCATATCCTTTATTAAGATTACTTATTTAAATAACTTTCGTTACTTAATAAAGTTATGCAGATTATTTCTTCTCCAACACAATACTCGTCCCATCACAAGAGCATATACAATCTTTCCATATATAACCTCTAAACAATTTATCTGTTCGTTCCAAAACTTTTGTAGTAAATTCATAGTTTTGTCTCTTTTCTTGATTTGCTATAACTCTAAAATCTTCCTAATAAGGTCTTCACTTTAAAGTCCTTAATAATATTATCTCAGAATCTGAACTCAAATTAATTAATTAAAAAGTAAGACTATTATTTATGCCTCGTCTTCTCTCTAATCACAAAAAATAAAAAAATGATAACAGTAACACCAAGAGAAATTAATCCTTTTTCATAAAAACTCTGAATAAAAAAATAAATAGAAACTAAAAAGGCCGCTAATGCTATAACATCAAGAAAAATAAATATCTTTCTTCTTTTCTGTTTTTGTACCCATTTATTAAAAACTGAACGCCTGAAAAAAGCCTTTCTTTTCTTCCCCTCCTCTTCTAAATCATCATCAAACACATCCTCTTTGTCATATTCCATATTATACCTAATATTCCAAGATATTTAAAGTTATTTTCTAAGTTAAAATTCAATTAAATAAAATTAATAATAAAATTAACCATTATTATTCACTTAAAATATTTTTTCTTAACAATACAAGATATTAAATAGTTGTGTTTTACTGTAAAAACATGAAACTTGAACAAACTTTAAATATTGATGAAGAAAGAAGAATGCAAAAATATAGTGAGTCAATAAGATATAGTGCAGAGCACCCATTTAAATTTATCACGCGAGTGATATTTGAACCTACTTATCTTTTAAGAACCGCTTTGAACGTTCCAAAAACAAAAAAAACAGAAAAGATTTAATTATATCTGTTTCTGTATGGGAAGTTATGAGACTAGGATTTTATGGGTACTTAGCTTATCAAATAACTAAGAATTTTAGTTAACAAATAATTATTCGAATCCTCAAATACTATAAACCAAATTTGGAATATTCTCAATTCAAGATAACATAATAAATCTTTTAAACAACAAATAATACATTGCCTTCAAAAATCAAAAAAACGATGTGCCACCGCAACTTAAAAGCTGCGGTTTGTGACAGGCACTCGTTTTTTGGATGCAGCAAATTTAATAAATTTGCTGAACAGAAAATCCTCCAGATTTTCTTGTGCTCAAAAAGTTACCGCACCTTGAAAGGTGCGGTTTTCTGGAGACTTTTTGACATTATCAAATCCCGCCACATTTAGTACAAATGCCATTTTTAGGACGCGGATTATGGCATCTAGAACAAAAAGTAAGGGAAAACGCATCATCATACGGCTTAATTCTGGATGGATTATTTTCAGAATATCCCTTTTGTAAATCGTTATTGGAACTTATCGGATAACGCTCCCTAACACTAGAGGGTTCATAATTTCTTTTCTCATTATAATCTCTATTTGTTAGATTATAATTTTTTACCTGTTGATTTGGCCCTTTCCAACTTCCACCATAATGAGGGGCGCCACTTCCAACTCCATATCCTCTATCTTGATTCTTTCCAGTTTCATAATTTTTTTCTGTTCTTGCCATTTTAATAATCTTATTTATTTGTATTTAAATCTTTACAAAAGCCTCCAGAGGGAATCGAACCCTCGACCTACGGTTTACAAAACCGCCGCTCTGACCGACTGAGCTATAGAGGCTTAACATTGCAAATAAAAGAACCATTAAAAATGTTTTGTTCCTGTTATTCAATCAATAATAATAGGGTTTATATATGCCTATTTCAAGTTTATTTGATAGGCCTCATAGGCTAATGGTAGACCGGATCTTTGACGTGGATCATGCCCAAGTTCGATTCTTGGTGAGGCCATTTTCTTTCTTTTAATTTAACCTACAAAACTACTCACCAATATGTAGTAGATTAGCATAAGTAAAAATCCACTTATTGCTCCTAAAACAAGCCCTGCAATTGCTAAGCCCTTTCCTTTTTGCCCATTTTTATTGACTTTAATTATTGCGATAATTCCAGTAACAATTGCAGCTATAGAAAACAAAAAGTTCACTATTGGTAACCAAATAAGTATTATTGAAAAAATCCCTATTATTAAACTAGTTATCGCTAAACCAGAATTTTTCTGATTTCCACTCTCTTTTACCATTATGGATCAATGATTAAATAGATTATAAAGCTTCACTTACTAACTTACTTAATAACTTACTTAGTAAATAAGAAAGATTTTTATACTCTAAAATATTAAAACCTACGGAAAAAAGCGAGGAAAGAGGCGATAAAAATGAAAAAATACCTTCTTTTGATTGAAGATGAAGATCTGTGGAGTAAATTTAAGGAAAACATAAAAAGAGATATTAATAGCGAAATTATGTCTCTAATTCAGGAGAAAATCAAATCTAAAGGAGGCAAAAAATAACCTATGTTTAATAAGAAAGCTCAAGTAACTATATTTATTATTATTGCAATAGTTATCATAGGGGGCCTGACAGCATATCTCTTAATTAGAAGTAAATCAAAACTGGAAATCATAGATCCTGCTTTTTCTCCTATTTTTAATTATTATTCTTCTTGTATAGAAGATGCAGCAAGGGCAGCAGCAGATTTAACAGGAAGTCAGGGAGGTAGAATCTATATTTCAGGTTACGAAACAGGAAGTGAATATGCTCCTTTTTCTTCTCAACTTAATTTCCTCGGATTTAATATACCATATTGGTATTATGTTGCAGGAAATGGTATAATAAAAGAGCAAGTCCCATCAAAGCAAGACATTGAAAAAGATATCTCCCTATACGTAAAAGAAAAAATATCAGATTGTGACTTTGAATCCTTCTACAGACAAGGATTTTCAATAGAATTAGGAAATAAAGAAGTAAATATAAATCTCGAAGACAATAAGATAAAAGTCAATGTTGAACAAGATATCACAATTACCAAAGATGATAAAATTGCAAGAAAAATTAAACATGAAGTTGAATTTGAAAGTAAATTGGGTAATTTCTATAATTTAGCTAAAGAAATATATGATAAAGAAAAAAATGAGGCATTCTTGGAAAATTATGCAGTTGATGTCTTGAGGCTTTATGCACCAGTTGACGGAGCTGAAATTAGTTGCAGTCCAAAAATCTGGAAAACACGAGAAGTTATTGATGATCTAAAGACAGGATTGGAAAATAATGTTGCCAAATTAAAACTAAAAGGAAATTATTATAGCTTAAAAGAAAAGAAAGACGAGTATTTTGTTATAAATAAAGAAACAAATGACCAAGTTAATTTTATCTATAATCCAACATGGCCCTCAAAAATTGAAGTCATTGGTGCAGATGAAGAACTAATGATGGCTAATCCTATTGGCAATCAGGCAGGGCTGGGAGCTATGGGATTTTGTTACGCTCCATACCATTTTGTATACGACCTAAGCTTTCCCGTCCTTATACAAATCTTTGATGGCAACGAAATATTTCAATTCCCTATTGCAGTAATAATAGACAATAATGTTCCAAGAGAGGCAATTTTTTCAGAAACTGAACAAGAAGAAAATGTTGACCTATGTTCCTTTAAAGCTCAGGATATCGAAGTGAATGTCTATGACATTAATCTAAATAAAATTAACAAAGCGCAAATAAGCTACGAATGCTTTGACAAATCATGTAATTTAGGAGAAACAGATAATGGTAAATTTACAGGAAAAACTCCCGTCTGTATTAACGGTTTTATATCTGCCAAAGCAGAAGGTTTTGCTGAAAAGAAACAAATTTTCTCATCAAATACAGAAATATCCACAGACATAATCTTAGATAAAGAATATGATCTTTATATAGAATTAGAAGTAGGAAATAAGCCTCTAAAAGAAACTGCAATAGTTTCGTTCGACGGTCAAATAAGTAAAACATTAAGCCTCCCAGAAACTAATAATATAAAGTTATCTGAAGGTTTATACAATATCAGTGTTTATGTTTATGGTAATTCTTCAGTCACAATCCCTGAAAGCACAAAGACACAATGTACTCAGGTAAGTAGTGGAGGAATCGCTGGCTTGTTTGGTTCTACAAAAGAACAATGCTTTGATATTAAGATTCCTTCAACAAAAATTGAATATGCTTTAATTGGAGGAGGCGTTACAGAACATTATCTCCTTGCAAATGATTTGGAAAAAGGAAAAATAAAGTTGAAAGTTCCAGAATTAGGAAGACCTGACTCTCTGGAGAAATTACAATATAATTATGAATTATTTGATAAAATGGGGGTTGAAATTGAATTTCAATAATGAAACTAGGAATCAAAAAAATGCGTAATCAAAGAATAAACAATAAATTAATAATATTATTCTCAATTATTTCTATTTTAATTGTCTTATCTCTTAATATTATTTCGAGTTCAACTGATTTCAAAGGTTATTCAAGTAGCGCCAGTTATTCTTCTCCTTCTTCATACATGACAAACTATGATACATATTATTCTAGCTCTGATATACAAACTTATTGGCCAGTCTTAAATGACAAAGACAGTTGCAAAGCAAGGCAGGATTTAATTCTACAAGTAGCTCCAGCAGGATGCCAGCCTGCTGTCGTTCGCTCTGACTTAATAGCAGAACAAAATGTTCCTGTTTTCTGCCAGATTAATGCTCTTAAATTAAATCCTTTAATCGATATTAAAGAAATAAATTATATTAGATTTATCGGAAAATATCCTAAAGATGTAATAAGTGCAGGATTTCATCCTGCAAGAGCTGCTCTAAGAACAAGAGACAAATTACTTGGAAGCCCATTAATAGATAATATTGGATATGCTGTCATTATTCTTAAGAAAAACGAAAAAGAGTCTGATCTTCCAGATTTTGTCACGGTAAATTTAAGCGGAAAAATAGAATATGAAGCAGGAAATCCCTTAGGAATAGGACGAACAGAGTTCATATTATCTGAACAAAACGATGAATCCTGGTTCCAGGAGAAAGATAAACAGAGTTTCTGGAATGGTCGTTATTTTCTAAGACTGGAAAGAGCAGACCCAAATACTGCTGATATATCAATTTACAAAGGAGATAATAAAATATCAACTATTAGAGTTGAAAGAGGAAAAGTATCAAATGAAATCTATCTTCCCGGATCATATTGCCAAGCTGGCCTCCAAGCTTATTACGATGGATTTGTTGCAGAAGAAAAAAGAGCAAGAATAGAAATAACCTCTGATACAGGTTCAGAAGTAATTGACGTCTTCAAAGGTAGCAGAATATTAAACAATAAATGTGTAGTTGAAGGAATTTACATAAATAAAGGAAACTTAGGTTCTGAAGTTCTTTACATTCATGATGGAAAAGAGGAAAAAGCAACAATAAAATCTATTTACGACAACGATCGCTATGAAATACAGACCAACAACAAAAAATTTACAGTAACAAGCGAATCTCTTAAACCACTCAATCCAGCGGTATTAGGTAAAACAGGAAAAGTCCAGATTAATTGCGGTTATAGAGACCGCATCATTCTGCAATTGAAAGATTTTGAAACCTCGGCAATAGGTAAAAAAGTTACATATATACCAGATGGAAAAGAAGCAATAATTCAAAATTTTCAAAGTGGTAAATATGTTATTCAATTAACAGGACCTGGTGCGGGCGAGCCATTTTCTGTTGATCCTTCAGAAATTAATTTCACAGAAAAAATATTAGCAGAAGATAAAAAATTAGAAAGCCCAGAAGCTGAACTCGCTTTCCAGGAAGCAATAAAAGCCTATGAAGATGTTGCAGATAATTATCCTGCTGAAAAAACTGATACTGCAACACAACAAACTTTCGGAGAAAAAGCTCTTGAAGCTGCAATAACTCTTTCTCAAGCCAATGGCAAAACCCAAACAGAAGCAAGACTCTTAAATAAGCTCATTGACCTCTATCCGCTATCTGAAAATATTGAAGGCTACAAAAAAAGTCTAAATAAAATATACTCTGTAGACTCCACCTTGGCAGGAAGTCTAGTATTTGTTGATAACAAATACAAAACTCTCCATCTTATTAGTTTATCTGATCCAATAAATAAAGCATACGCTGAGTTTGTAATCGGAACAAATCCATCTCCAATCAAAGTTGAAATAAAAGGAGAAACTATTTTATCCTCCTCTCCTTCAACAAGGACAAGCACAAGGCTTGAAAAAATCAGACTCGATTATCTAAACGCAGATGAAGCCAGAATAACTGCTTTTTGTAATGAAATGTCCTCAAGTTCCAATACAATTTCAAGCAAAACAGAAACTCAAACATTCAGAATATCTGACAGTGGAAAAGATATTTGTGGGCAAATTGTATCCCTAAATAAAATAAATATAAGTGAAGTAGCAAAGATAAGGCTTGAGCCCCTTGTTAGAGGCACTGATTCAGAAGTTAATCTAACAGTAAGAATTGGAATAGAAAAAAGAGCTTTAAAACTTTCACCTGAAAAAACAGAAGAAATGATCGAGAATATGAACAAAAGTATAGAAAAATGGGATTCTATTTCTAAAGGGCTTGAAAAAGCAGTAACAAGAATGAAAGCAGCTTGTTTTGCAACAGCTGCTGTTTTGCAAGCAAAAACTTTCATAACAGGTTTGAGTGGTGAAGGTGTCGCAAGACAAAATGTAATGAGAGGAGAAAAAGGCTGGAATGTTAAATGTCAAGAAATAGTCGCGAAAGGACAGGCAGCAAATTTGAATGATTGTTTCTTAAAAAATTCAGCACAGATAAATTCAGATGTAAAAGCAACATCAGAAGCAATGAAAGGAATTAATTCAAAAATTAAAGAAATTGAATCGCCATTGAAAACTTCTTCAGGAATATTCGGCTCTCTCGGCCTTGAGAGTAGTGTTGATAGAAATGAATCAGCTCATAAATATGCAACATATTTAACAAACGCTTACAAGGGACAATCTGTTCCAGGCAAAGATGGTAAACTTGTCCCAATTGAATCTTTGATAAATTCAAAAGACGGTTATGACAAAGGCGAATATACTTACGATCAATTAAAGCAATATGAGCTTTATCTAAAATTACAATCAACTACCGCTTCTGACACAATTAAGAAAAACTATGAAACAGAAGCAAAAAGAACTTCTGAAAAAATAGAAAAGAATAAAGAATATATACAACAATTTGAAGAAGGAAAAGATTTAACAAAACTAGGATTTGCTTATCCAGCTTCAATTATCTCTGAAAGAACTCAAAAAGTTTATACAGATGTAAAAGAAGTAAATAAATTGCCTAATGAAGTCAAAGAAGAATTTAACAAGGACAAAGATATAACATCAAGCGCTACATTTTCAGTTAATGCTCAAGATAAAGGAAAGCAAGGTAAATTTGAAGGAGGTAATTATATAGCAGGATTACAAAAAGGGCAAAATAATGAATATATTGTAAAAAAGCTAATTAAAGTAGATTCATCTGGAAATATAATTCAAAAAGACCTCAATGCCGGGCAATTTAATTCTGTTTATAATATTGGAACAATTATCCCACAAACTTCTGTAAGTTACAACAACAGATACCAAAATCCAGAAATAAAATATTTTGAAACAGAGCCTTACAAAGGAATGCCTGCAATTGTCCCATTTGATACATTAAGAGGATGGTATGCTGCCACAAAACAAAATCTCCCAGTCTTTGGAGGCATCGGAGCTTTTGAATCTTCTGGCAGAGTCGCCAGTTTCTATCTCTGTAATATCGGAAATGATGGAAGAGAGCGATTCCAAGAAGGTTATGGCGACGATATCTGTGAATTAATTAACTTAAATACTGGCCAGCCAATTTCACAATTCCCAGGTTTAGATGAATCTCAAGCAAGAGCTCTTGTAGGAAAAGCAGTTAATGCTCTTACAGAAGCAGCCAACCAATATAAAAACAGCATTGTCAGAATACAGGGAGAAAGTTTCAAAGTTGGTAAGCCTGCCTTAAACATTCCAGCAACACAGTGCCAGGATTTCATGGATCCTAAAGACTGTTACATAATGTTTAACGTCTGTGATCCAGTAATTTGTCCTGCATCAAGGTGCGACTTCGGTGGCAGGTATCCTGTTGCTGATGTAATACAAACTGGAATTGTTGGATCAACCCTTCTCTGCCTGCCTAACATAAAAGAAAAAATAATTGTTCCTGTCTGCTTAACAGGAATCCAAGCAGGAGTTGATGGGTATGTTTCAATTCTGAAAAACCACAGAGATTGTCTGCAGGAAAATTTAGCAACAGGAAGAACGGTCGGTATCTGCGATCAAATATATTCTATCTATGCCTGTGAATTCTTCTGGAGGCAAGTTGCACCAGTTGCAAATGTATTGCTTCCAAAATTAGTTGAAGTTGCTTATGGAGCATCCGTACCAAGAGGTGGCGGAGAATACGCCACAGTTGCAGGAGCATGGCAAAACACACAAAAATCAATTAATTATTTCACAAACACTTATGCTGTAAATTCATTAAAAGCTTTCCAGCTCCGTTCAATTGAAGAAGCAGGAACCCCATTCTGTAAGGCATTTGTCTCAGCAAAAGCTCCAAATTCATTCAAATCTTTGATAGAACCAGATAGCCCTCCTCAATTCCATGCGTGGTTCTCCTCAACCAAATTCAACGATGCTACTGTTCCTGCAACTGCTCAATACAAAGTATTCTATCATATATTTGCTGGAAAAGATTCTGGAATCCAATACAGAGTATATCTAAAAGGTGCTCCAGAAGGTTCATATTATTACACATCCCCTATTTTACACATTGCCTCTGGATTTATTACAAGAGGTGAATACAAATCAGAAACTAAAGATTTCACCGCCCCAGAAGGTTATAAAGAACTCTGTGTTGATATAAATGGAGAAGAGAAATGCGGATTCAAAGAAGTTTCAACTTCATTCGCAATTAATTATCTAAGAGATCAATATGCCAAAGATCAAATCGAAGCCAAAAATATTGTATCGGAAAAATCTTGCATAAGTGGAGAAGCCAGTTTGGGTGCAGTTTTGGCAAACACTAATCCACAAGCAGCTGCAGAAGAAGCTGCTCTGCCACAAGTCTACAATAGAGGAATTGTAAGAATCTGCGCTTCACAAAATCCAGGAAGTTCAACAGAACCAACCCGTTTCGCAGATGTTGGCTATTGTGATGACCCAAAAATAAGATGCTGGCTTGACAAAAACAGTATCAATAATGCAATTACAGAAAATAATAAATATCTGCAAAATAAAACCCTCTCAGAGATAAATGACATTCAAAGAAAAGCTCTTGAAGATAAGGCTCTCATTCTACCACAAGACCAGGCAAATCTACAAATTGACCAATTTAAGAGAGAAGTTTCTTTTATCATTGCCCCTAATTATGAAAATGCCGACGCTCCTTCTCTATTAAAAATGGTTATAGAAGCAGAATTAAAAAAGATCAACGCTGCTTTCGGAGACAGCCTAGAAATGCTTTTCTTCAATCATCATAAAGCCCCTGTTCTCTTGATGAAAGCACAACTAAAAGCTGCATTAGCAGATTCCTATCTCAGGCAAGGCAAAAAGCAAGAAATTAAAACTTCAGCTTCTCCTACAACAACAATAAAAAATGAATTTGAAGTCGGTGATGAAGTTACATATAATGGAAAAAGTGCAATTATACAAAGAATAGATGGAGATAATTATATTGTTCAACCCGGTGATGGCGGAGAGCCAAAAGTAGTGAAGAGATTTGATATTTCTTTAATTATCAAAGAAGGAACTTCAGAAACACAAGCAGGACCAGAAACCGGGCCTGGTACAGATTCCGAGAGATTAGTCGAAGATTTAAAGATTGGAGACTCGGTAACATACAATGGAGAAAAAGGAACAGTAGAAAGTATTGAAGGTGCAAAGGTAAAAATAAAGATTGGTGAAACTGGCGAATCTAAAGAAGTTCCAATTTCTGATATTCCTGCTGAAGCCCCAATATCAGAAACACAACAAAATGAAGAAACACAAGCAGATAAAACTACCGAGAAAAACCCCGATGTTTATAGTTTATCATTTCCTTATAATCCATATGAAAAAAGGAACATTATAAATTATATCTTACTTAATGGAAATAAAACTACTCCGGAAACATATATTAGTTATAATTCGATATTTTTAACTAAAAAATTATTCCAAAGATTCGATTATTTTTCACCTGATATTACATTCGGCAAAATTTCAGTTAACGAAGACAGAAAAACTGGGAAAATTATTTTGATTCCGATGGATAAGAGTAAGATGTCAGAAAAAGATTATAAACAAATAGTTAATATTAAAGAATTATACGACCAACTCAACGATGCGACCATAACTGGCAAGAATATCAAAACAAAAGATGAAATTAAAAAAGAAGAAGAACAAAAAAACAAAGAACAAGATAGCGGAGAAGGATTTGGTCAAGTTGCAGAACCACCATCAAAGAGCGATATTGTTCCGTAAAATTTTTAATCTGTTGATAAAGATTCAACCCTAGGACTATTATCTAAATTAGAATCATTTGTTGATACATTCAGTTTACTTTCATTAGTCCTTGAAAAATAATCTTTCGCACAATAATTATTTAGGTTATAAACGCCTCTTGTGCTGTGCAAGACTATTGCTCCCTCTGGCGTAATTTCTCTCTTTGTGCCTTTCTTTGGAATTAGATAAATATTAAGTGGAATAGGGGATGTTCTTGCATCATTTGTTTCTCTTAAAGGAGCATAAAACTCTTCTCCACCAAGGCTTAGTGTCTTTACATTATATTCAGAATCTGCTTCTGTATAATTAACTGTACCATAAGTAACTCCATTGCCACCAAGATTAATGCTTTGTCTCTTTGTTCTCTTAGATTCTGACCCACTATCAGTAAGTTTTGCTTTTTTCATTAATTCTCCTTGAGAATTAGTTAC
>JACPLS010000008.1 GCA_016186375.1 Candidatus Pacearchaeota archaeon | reverse complement strand
GCATACACTATAGCAATGATAAGGATAATAATCAATATCTTCGCAAAGAAGAATTCACTATTTGATGTCTGCCCCAAAATGCCTTCAAAAACAGGCGAGAGTGCGCCAGTGATACTATCCACAATGCTTTGACTCGTCTTCTGTATGCTTGTCGTATCTAGTTTAGCAGAAGAAACAAAAGAAAGTAAAAGAACGCTCATCACAAACGAAAGCAAAAACAATGCGTTGTAGTTCGAAGTTCTCTGCTTGTTTTGTGTATTCCTTTTTCTTATCATGTTAAAATCCAAAAACGCCCTTGATTGCAGGCCAAAAGAGGTAAACAATAAACAAGAAAAGCACAACAATTAATGCCCAGAAGAACTTAGTCCATCCACCCGATGGAGCACTAATGCCCTGCAATGCGTTAAGATTATCATTAAGTTTCTTAATCTGACGCTGATAAGCCAAGCGTTGCGCAGGGTTAGCTCCAGCAATCAATGCCTGAAGCCTATTAATTTCTCCAACTAACTTATCCACTTCATCTTGCGCATTTTCAGCCATCATACGCTGCGCGCGCCCTTTATTCCGCCATTTATAAAAAGTTCCATCAAAAACAAAAGCAACCAGAATACCTACTCCGACAAGGGGGTACATCCAGTTCGCAACTGCGTTCGGATTATTAGCAGCATTATAGCCCCACAATACAAGGACTAACACCCCATATACTGCCCAAAGCGCACGTCGAACATTCTGATTACTAACACTTTTGTGAATAATATAAAAAGCCGCGACAAATGGCACAACCATCACAAGAAACATGACTAATGCGCTTGAAGGCAGTGTGGCTGCTTCCAAGAAATTATCAGGCATGAAGCGCACGCCGATAATCGCGATAATTATACCGATAATAACATTAATCCATTCTTTACCAGGACCAAAGAAATTAACAGTGCTCAAAACTCCAAAAACAATCAAAGCAACAAGCAAGAAAGATAAAACCTGCATGGCAAGTTCATCAGTTCCTGAAGCATCACCTAAAACACTTTTTGAAAGAGGCTCAATAAAATCGCCAATGCCATCAAGAAGATTCGTAAAACGTTCTGTCGTTTCTCCTGCAGCAGCGACAAAGGCAAATTGCGATAATAAAAATACGGCAAAAATTAAAGCAAATAAAACACCTTTTTTACAATGCATACTTTAAATACTATAATCCTCTATTTAAACATTTCGGTAAAAACCCTTAAATAATCAATTCACTATAACGATAGATGAAAAAGCCCTGTCTGACTGGAATAATCGCTATAACGCTGTTTTGCGCGTTCGTGATTTTTCTTCTCCCTCACGCGCAATCTGCAGTTAATCCTGAAGAATCAATTGAGAATATTAAAGAAAAAATAAGCGATATTCCTAAAGATGCTGAACAGATTAAAGACAAATATCTTACTCAGGAATGGTCAAAGTTTATTGAGAACAATAAATTTCTATCTCCAGTGCATAAATCATTTATAGCCTATCCCCTCCCGTTAATTATAGTATTCGGCGAACCTTATGTAGTATCTTTCACTTTCATGATTGTAGTATTTCTCTGGGTATTCACTGTCTACCTGATTGCAAAACCGCTAAATGCCTTGAAATTGTTCAATCCCGCAATCACACTCCTGATTAGTATCGGGGTTACAATAATGCTTGCCCAGATGAAAGTTATCAGCACAATAGCGGTATTTATGGTAAATTTTGTCTTATCAAAAAATGAGTGGTACACGCGCATAATTCTTGGAATTATTCTAATCGCATCTCTTGTCGTAATCAAAAAAGTTGATTCGCTCTTAGCACAAAAAATAGAATCTGCATCAAAAGAAAATAAAGAAAAAAACCTCAAAGGAATAGTACAGCAGACAAAAGCTGAGATGAAGACGCTTGAACGTGGTCTCAAAGAAGGTGCAGCAGCAAGCAAAAAATTTAATCGGCGCTAAACTAAGAACGATTAAAACTTGCATCAAATCCAATCTGTTCGGCATTGCTTGCTTGCTCGCTTCGCTGAAGCATGACTAATATCTTCGAAACAGCATAGTAAGCAAATATTAATACAATAACTATAACAAAAAGATTAAGCAATCCTGAACTTCCCAGAAATTGCACGCTCCTGCCCAAATCTTGAAGATAAAGCGCAGACATCCGCACAGTTCCGGCAACAGATGCCATTAGAGTTATAATAACTGCAGCAGAAAATGACTGCCACCTCTGGCTAAAAAATGGCACGAGAGCCATGAATTGCTGCAAGATAAGAATGAGCACTCCTAAAATCGCGAGTAAAAGAATCAGCAGATGAAGATTTATAGGCTCTTCAGAAGAAAAACGGAAAATACTATTCACATATTTTCGCAAAGTTCCGGAAAAAACAATCGGCTGCTCAAGTGAACTCTCGGATGCGCCGCCGGCTCCGCGCAGAGATCTCGCTTCGTCTTTAGAAGCATTAATATCTTGAACCGCATCGCTCAGTGATTCCGCAGCGCCTGCAATAAAAGTTCCAATCATAAGAAGACAAAGCACAAAAATCAAACTTTTCATCCAAACACAAAAGCATCGAGATTTATATCACTTTCTAAAACAACTTTTGCTGCGCTCCTTTCATTTTAATTTCTGTAAGTTTGTCAAGTTGCTTCTGCACGCGTTCACGGGAAAAATCATGTCTCTCAACTAAAATCTCAATAATCTTATCACGATTCATTACAGGAAAAACAACACGTTCATTATGCACTTGCGGCTTTTTGAACATCTCAAAGACAGTGGGCCAGTCAAAATCAACACGCTCCTCTATCGCTCGGAAAATATCTACAGGATACTTCTTCTCTCGGACAAGAGCAAGCGCCTTTTTCGGTCCAATGCCTTTCACGCCTCCAGGATTGTAATCAGTACCTACTAAAATAGCCAAACAAATAAGCTGATCCCCGGTAATCTCCAACTCGTTGAGCGTCTTGCTGTACTCAATAATTTCAGGTGCAATATATATAACACCTGAAGCAGTCTTTCTTGTCTTGGATAAAGTCATATTCTGAATAAGCCTTGGTGAACCAACAGCAAGAGCATCGTAATCCTGACTTGCTACAGCCCACGCTTGTCCTGACTTTACAAGCTCTGCACACTGTATCTCTCCCTCACTTGGCGCCTGCACAACAGCAACCCCCAACGCTTCCAAAAGTTCCTTGCTCTCTGCAACCATTTCTCCAGTAAGTCTGACAAAACCGCGCGCGTATTTAGCCATAGCATCAACATCTTCTGCCTCGACAGCTTCTTGATACTTCTCCTGTGCAGCATCCTTTGCCTCTTGTCTTTGCTTCTGCGTCGCACCTTTCAAAGGAGAATATTCCCCATCAAAAACGTAAATAAGCCCGATACCTTCTTGCAATAAAGCAATGCTCCGATAAAAGAGCCCAGAAAGATGTGAAGTTACTCTCCTTTTCCCATCCATAAGTGGCACCCCATCTGGTTGCCTAATTGATGTCAAAAACTGATAAAGTGCATTGAAAGCATCAACTGCAAGTTTTTTCCCCTTTAGTTCGCTGAATGTTACTTGTTTTCGTGGAACAATATCCCCAATTTGAAGGCCCATATTAAAACAAGCAGGACGAAGATTAAATATTTATGGATAACTGCATGAGATGGATGACCGTGTTTGGAAGTTATTCATTAGAGAACTATGTACAAAATGTAATCTATCTTACGCAGTTCTCTATATCTAGTGAATTATAACATCGGAATCAAATAAATACGCAAAGATATTCTCAAAGTTGTAATATAGAATACTTTGACAAACCCCTAAAGTCCTCTATATCTTATCCGCCCAACTTCTTCTGTGTTTCTTCTTTGGCTCTTCACGAGCTAATCCTGCTTCCAGCAGGATAAGATGAATACGATTGTGATTGATATGCACTCCTTTCTCGTCGAGAACTTGCTCAATCATTGTAGCAGATGCGAGTACCTCATGATATGTTTCGATAACAATTTTTCGCTCTTCATCACTGATTGGTTTAGGCTTTCTTCCACATTGCTTGAGTTTTGGGTTCTCATCTTTCCTGTATTTTTTGTGTACTTCTCTTGCCCATCTGGTGTTATGTTTTGTTGCTGTGCTATGCTCCAAACGCCTTGCTCCCTCCTTTCAACTTCCCGAACAATCCAGCGAATCTTGCTTTTGTTCAGTTTTCTCATAAGAGCTTGTGCATTCACAAGCCTTATCTTGTTTGTCGAGAGGAAGTTATTTCTGGATAAGACAATTCGTGCTCGTAATAGCAAAATACTTAAACGGCGAAGGGTTCATAATATCGTCACATTTTATAAAAGCAATACAATGAAAAACCAAGAAACATTTGACGTATATTATGATGAATTGGGGGATTTCCTAGAGATATCCTTCGGTCTCCCACCAGAAACAGAATATACAGAAGATTTAGAAGAAGGCATTTTTGTAACTAAAGATAGAGAAACGCAGGAGATTAAAAGCATAGGGATACTGAGTTTCAAAAAGAGAGCAAGAGAGGCAATTTTGAAGAGAGTTCTAAAACAACTCGGGATGTCGATTCCATTAGAAATAAGCGTTCCTTCTAAATAGTTGAAAGTTAGGCAAAACTTCGGTTTTTCACGAAGAAAAACATTTATGGAATAAATGAGAAGTTTTCCGTTTACTTGTGATTAGGCGAGTCACAAAGTGACCCCTTGCTGAGCAAGAAGCTCCAAGGGTAAGTAAACTTGGCTAAAAATTTGAGGTTGGGCGTAATTGCTGTTTGTTATCGATTTATGGAGGGTTACAATTTTGGGCGGGGGACGGCGGTAAATTTATTTTTATTGCCAGGCTCACAGTATTTCCGAATGAGATTTAGTACTATAAAATTAATCCAAAAAGCTTAAATACTTAACCTATCTAATAGATAGGTATGAAAAGAGTAAAAATAATAGAAAAATCAAAGCTTACTCTAAAGGGTATAAAATGTTTCCTTGAAAGAGAAGTCAAACCCTTTGGAACTAGCGGAAGAATAGACTTTCCAAAGGAATTCATCGGTAAAAAGGTTTATGTGGTAATTGCAGATGAATGAAGATAAAATTTGTTTTAGTTTGAAGATGATTAAAAAACATATTAATTATGCATTGGGTTTATCCGATGATAAAAATAATATTACCGGTTATGAACTTCTTCCGATTTTGCTTGAATCTGCTTCATGCAATACTTATATCGAAACCATAAGCAACAAAGCAGATATTTTTTACTTAAGATGCAAAGAATCTTCGATAAGCATGATGGAATATGCTTATCTGAATTATATCAAAGGAATTTCAAATAAACTAAACTTAAATAAAAAATCAGTTATTCTTGCGTTTGATTATACTGATGAGGATTTTTATGGAGATGTTCAGGGCTTTGATATTCATGGTTGGACTGGAAAGGACGCCATTACGGGGCATTTTAAATTTCTTACTTGTAGTATAGTTTCCGACGATATTCCTGAAAAAATACCTTTAATTTCGGTTCCGATAAAACTAGGGCATTATAAAAGTAGTGTAATCATACACTGCTTGTCTTTGATAAAAGATTATATCGGAGATATAAAATTAATTTTATTTGATAGAGGATTTTATGATAATGATTTGATGTTCGAATTAACAAAATGGAAATATCCTTACTTGATTTTTGTTCCAAAAAGAAAAGAGTATAAGCAATTGTTTGAAGAGTTAGAAGAAAAGAAAACAATTTTTATTCACGATTATACTTTTAAAAAAGATATGTCTGCCTGGGAAGGAGAGACATATCTTTCTTTTCTAAAGCAAATTTATGATAAAAAAAGTGACAAGAATTATGACTGGATTTTCGCAACCAACGTCGAGAAAGTTGTGTTAGGTAATCTAATTGGCATATATAAAAAAAGATGGAGAATTGAAACTCAATTTAGAGTTCAGGATGAAGCAAGAATAAAATGTAAATCAAAGGAGATGAAGATAAGATATTTTTTGTTTATGTTTGAGCAAATGCTTCAAACAATTTGGATTTGCTTTTATAAAGATGAAGTTCCATTTAAGGAGTTTTTAATTGGATTATCTAATACTGCTAAAAAATGGGTGAAAAATCAATAGCAAGTTAATCTTTTTGCAGAGATATTAGGGTCTGTGGAAAGGGCATGCATTTTCTTGCATTGATTTAATGAGATAGGTTAACCTATCTCATTTTGTTTGTTGTTTCGGAGATACTGATCAATCAATAACCTTTAAATATCTATTATTCAATGCTCTTTCATATGGCTGATAATACAACAGAAGGTCAAATTAAAACAGAAGAAGAAAAACTTATTGAAGAGAGAAAAGCCAAAGTTGTCCAGTTCGTCAAATTGAAAAAATCATGGTTTATTTATATATTGCTTGCATTATTGATATATTTTTCAATATGGATTAGAACTCTTAATGTTGATGGATTAAAAGATGTTACAACAGGCGCTTATACCTTAGGCCCAGATCTTGACCCTTTCTTATTTTTACGCTGGGCAAAAGAAATAATTGCCTCTGGCTCTCTGTCAGACACCGATCCAATGCGTTATGTTCCTCTCGGATTTAAGACTAAAGAGGAACTTGTTTTTCTTTCTTACATGATTGCATTTTTCCATAAAATTGCATCATCACTTGGCAGTACGTCAGTTGACCAATCAGCTGTCCTATTCCCAGCTTATATGTTTGGCCTGACCGTTATAGCTTTCTTTCTTTTATCAAGAAAGATATTTATAGAGCGCTTAGGAGAACTTAAAGCAGATTTAATTGCATTAATTTCTTCATTCTTTTTAATAACAATTCCAGTTCTTCTTCCTAGAACAATCGCAGGAATTCCTGAAAAAGAATCAGTAGGTTTTATGTTTATGTTTTTTGCATTTTATTTTTTCATATGTTCTTGGAAATCTAAACACAAATATCTAGGATATTTACATTCAATTTTAGCGGCAATATCAACTGCTCTTATGGCTCTTGTTTGGGGAGGTTATATTTATGTATATATAACTATAGCCGTTGCTTCCGGTATTGCATTTATATTTGGCCAAGTTAAAAGAGAAAACGCTATAAATTATTCAATTTGGTGGCTACTTTCTTTCATTATTATATCATTTTCCACAGCTCGTTATAGTTTAATTAATCTACTAACTTCTACAACAACGGGTCTTGCCACAGCAGTTTTCTTTATCATGCTCTTAGATATAGCAATTCACAAAACTGCTTTAAAAAAATATACCGAATCTGGAATTCTTTCAAAAGTTCCAAGAACAATTATTCCCATAATTATTATGTTAGTTTTAGTTATTCTTTTTTCTTTATTACAACCACAATATATCAATAGAGAAGCTCACGATATATTAAAAAATCTAGTAACTCCAACAGTTGATCGACTAGGAGTTACTGTGGCTGAAAACCGACAGCCATATTATTCAGAGTGGGCAGGCAGTTTTGGACCTCCCCTATCATCTCTTGTACAAACTTTAACGCTTAATATTATAACCTTACCTGAAAAAGCAGCCCAGTTCTTGTCTTCAATTCCACTATTCTTTTGGCTCTTTTTTATTGGGTCTATATTTCTTTTCTATCATATATTTGAAGACTTGACTAGGAAAGAGAAGATTTTCTTAACAGCTTCCTACGCAATCTTTCTTTCTGGTGTTGTCTTTAGCAGATTCAAGCCAGATCACATTCTTAATGGAGTAAATTCAATCAGCATATTTTTCTATCTCGCAAGTTTCTTTTTATTTGTTTATATTGCAGGCAAAAAAGGCAGTTCTAATAATTCTTCTGGAAATCAGGGAGAATTAAAAGATTATTATAATACTTCTGCAATTACTTGTTTTATTGCTTTAGCAGTCTGGATACTTATGTTCAGGGAAAGCTTTGTATTCTTAATAATTACTGTTTTAGCTTCAATTCCGTTTTTTATTCTTGCTTTGATAAATATAGCAAACCAGGAACACTATAGAAAAGCAGACTTTGGATTCTTAATTCTCTTTGTTCTATTCTTCCTCAGCATTGTTTCTGCCCGAGGAGCAGTCAGGTTAATTATGGTCTTAGTTCCTCCAGTATCAATTATAGCTGCTTATTTCGCTGTCACAACTGTATCAAAATCATTTTCAATTAAGAAAGAAAAAAGACCAATATTTCTAATTATTGCTGCTTTAATTGTCATAGCCTCGATATTTTCAGGCTATCAGTTCTATTTAGGGAGTAAAGCAACTGCCCAATCTTATGTACCTAGTGTATATACACAACAATGGCAATATGCTATGTCTTGGGTAAGAGAAAATACTCCACATAATGCTGTTTTCGGCCATTGGTGGGATTATGGATATTGGGTTCAATCTATTGGAGAAAGAGCAACCGTTCTAGACGGAGGGAACGCAATTGCTTACTGGAACCATATGATGGGCCGTTATGCTCTAACAGGCCCTGATTCAAGAAAAGCAGCAGAATTTCTTTTTGCGCACAATGCAACTCACTTCCTAATAGATTCTTCTGATATAGGAAAATATCCTGCTTTTTCTAGCATAGGTTCAGATGAACGCTACGATCGCTCTAGCTGGATAAATTCATTTACTAGAAATCCTACTCCAGTAAGTGAAACAAAAAACGGAACAATTTATCGTTATGATGCTGGTGGAGGAATACCACTTGATGAAGATGTTATATTTAATAAAAATGGTTCAGTGACTCGTTTACCCGGTGGTAAAGCAGGAATAGGCGCAATTCTTGTAGAACAAGATTCAAATGGCACATTTGTGAGCCAGCCACAGGGCGCATTTATCTATCAAAATAATCTCTACCAATTACCTCTGCGCTATGCTTTCTTCAATAAAAAACTAACTGACTACGGCTCAGGAGTCGAAGCAGGTATTTTCTTCTTTCCAAAAGTTGATCAGTCAGGGCAAGGATTCAATGTGGATAATCTTGGCGCTCTTTTATATCTAAGCAACAGAACAGTTAAATCCCAATTGGCGCGGCTTTATCTTTATAGCCAAAATGATACTTATTTCAAGCTTGTTCATACCGAAGATGACATTGTTGTGAAACAACTAAAAACAGTAAACTCAGGTATAGGAGACATTGTCTTTTTTAATGGTGTCCGAGGCCCAATAAGAATATGGCAAATTACATACCCTTCAAATATGACCTTAAATCAATCTTATCTTTCTGTTGACTATCCAGAATCTTTAAGAAAAGCATAATAAAATGATTACATATATATTAACTCTGCCGATAATTGTAAGTTTTTTAATAACTCTATTCTTTCTTCCGTCTTGGATATCTCGGGCTAAGAACGCAGGATTAACGGGAAAAGATATGAATAAATTTTCCAGAGATAAAGTTGCTGAAGCAGGGGGAGTTATAGTAATAGCAGGATTTATTTTTAGCTCTTTGCTATATGTAGCTATTAAAACTTTTTATTTTAAATCACAAGCAAATGTGGTAGAAATCTTCGCTCTCTTAACTTTAATATTAATAATAGCATTTATAGGAATAATAGATGATATTTTAGGATGGAAAATAGGGCTAGGAAAAAAAGTTCGATTATTCCTTGTATTTTTTGCAGCAGTGCCATTAGTAGTAATAAACGTTGGAGAGTCAATAATATCTATCCCCTTCTTAGATGGTTTAAATCTTGGAATTATTTATCCCCTTTTAATAATTCCACTGGGAATTATGGGTGCATCAACAACATTTAATTTCTTAGCTGGATATAATGGATTAGAAGCAAGGCAAGGTATTTTGATTCTTTCTGCTTTATCATTAGCATCATTTCTTACAGGAACAACATGGCTTTCATTAATTTTGCTTTGTATGGTTGCAGCTCTTTGCGGTTTTTTGCTTTTCAATAGTTTTCCAGCAAAAGTTTTTCCCGGAGATACGATGACATATTCTCTCGGTGCCATAATAGCAGCAGCAGCTATTCTGGGTAATTTAGAAAGGTTTTCAATTTTTATTTTTATTCCTTACATAATTGAAGTTTTCCTAAAATTACGTGGAAAATTAAAGATGGAATCTTTCGCATTGCCCCAAAAAGACAATTCTTTAGATCTTAAATATAACAAAATCTATGGCCTGGAACATTTAGCCATATTTATATTAAAAAAATATAAACAAAAAGTTTATGAAAAAGACGTTGTAAATTTCATAAATTTATTTCAATTAATTGTAATAATATTGGCATTTATCATTTTCAGGGAAGGGATTTTTATTTAAGACAATGTTAAATAAAATACTAAATTTAAAAAGTGATGCACTCATAAAAGGAAGTTTTATTTTATTCATAATGTTGCTCTTCTATAATATTTTTAACTATGTTTTTCAAATATCAATGGCGCGAATGCTGGGCCCGGCAGATTATAGTATTTTAGCTGCTTTAATGTCCCTAATTTACCTCTTTGCGATACCAAATGAGGCTATCCAAACAGTAATATCAAAATACACAAGTAAGTTCACTGCCTTTAATCAAAAAGGAAAAATTAAATTTTTATTAATAAGAAGCATGAAAAAAGGTATTCTTTTTTCTTCAATTCTCTTTCTTATCTCTCTGCCTATTTTTTATTTCCTCTCAATTTTTCTAAAAATATCTTTCATGTTAATGCTTCTTACATCTTTGTTTGTCTTCTATGTGTTTACATTTCCTATTACTAGAGGAATAATACAGGGGCAAAAAAAATTTATGGCCTTAGGTTCTAATCTAACATTAGAATCTATCATTAAAGCAATCTTTGCAATCATTTTTGTTTCTCTAGGATTAAAGGTATATGGCGCCATGTTCGCAGTAATCGTAGGTTGGCTAATTTCATTTATTCTAAGTTTCTTCATTATCAAAGACATTATTAAGTCAAAAAGAGAAAATGAAAATTTTGGCCGCGTTTATCAAGCAAATCTTCCTGTAATAATTGCAATAACTTCGATAGTTCTTATGTACAGCTTAGATATAATTTTGGCAAGAAGGTTCTTTCTCCCTCAAAACGCAGGCGAATTCGCCTTCATTTCCTTGATAGGAAAAGTCATTTTCTTTGTTAGTGCCGCAATAGGAAAAGCCCTATTTCCTATTTCTTCTGAAGATTTTGCAAAAGGCAAAAAAACGTCTTCTCTATTTAAAAAATCATTAATATTGACTTGTTTAATTGCAACTGTTGCCCTTTTAATATATCTTTTCTTTCCAAAAGAAATAATTTACCTTATTTCCCTTGGTTCAAATCAATATCTGGCTGCATCCAGCATCTTATTCATTACAGGCCTCTCATATTCTTTTCTTTCAATCACAAATATTATAATTCTTTATAAATTATCAATAGATCAAGTATCAAACAAGGCATATTATCTTCTAACATTCCCAGCATTCCAAGTTCTGCTTTTCTTCCTGTTCCATTCTTCTCTCTCGCAATTCGCAATATCTCTCTTAATCTCAAACTCCCTCATGCTTCTCTACTCTCTTTATCTAATTGAAAAATAAAAATAAGAAAGAAAAAATAAGAGATTTTTTAGACACATGGCTTTACACTTCTATACATTCTTCCGTCATTTGTTACACAAACATATGCTGGCCCGCTACCAACTAAATCTTGGCTTCTAATTGTTCCATTAACATCTAGTTTCGACGTTGGATTTGTAGTTCCTATGCCAAAATTGCCCAGATTATTAAAAAAGCTATTCGATCTTGTCTCTATATTGATTCTAGCCGGCGTATTCCATTGAGTTGGGTCAAATAATCTGATAGTAGGCCATTCGTTAAAACCGGACATAGTTATCATCGGATGGCCATTATAAATCACATCAAAAATATATTGATGGTTATTGATATTTCTTGGGCTAATAAGTAATGGCATATCACCAGTCGTTTCTAATGCTCCGATTCCTAATGAAGAAACCGAGAGATTTTTATCAACTCTACTATATCCATTGCGCCTTAATGAAGGATTTTCTTTAACGGGCAGAAATTTACTATCAACTTCAGTTGTATTATAAACTGGTTGTCCACGCGTAGAGGGTTGCACTTTAATCACATTCCCAGTCAATTTCACAGTCACAAGAGACTATCCATTTTATCACCTCCTTTCATATATTTCATTTTCAAACTTACAATTTTGAAACTTTAAATCAACAAATCCGGTTTTAAAGCCTCAAAAATAAAAGAATTCACCTATATATATATATTTCGAATTGTGTTTTTTAATAGAAATTATTAACATCTATTCTTATTTCTAACTTCTTGTAAATCATAAGTAACTCTTCTTATAAGATGCCCACGAAAATCTTTTTTTTCTTACTGTCCTGTCTCTAGGAAGCGGGAGAACTATTTTTGCAGCATAATCTCTTTTCAATTCATAAATTCCACCTCGAGGAGTCTCAACTCTCTGGGCACCACTTGCGAATAATATCTCCTCTTCCCTTGTCAATTTTAACACGCTTGTCCCATCTATAACTAAAAGAGGTTTATTTCTAAATACTCCTGTTAAAGGAGAATATAAATCTACTCTTTGTGGTAGGTCATGATTTTCCATAATTATCAATTCAAAAATGAGTTTAAAAACCTTTCGGTTGTAACTATTATAAAAGAACAACTAAATCCCCTTAAATCTCCAATACAAAAGTACATAGACAGCTTTTAGACCATCTTTCCAATTTATCTTTTTCCCTTCCTCCTTAGATCTTGGGTTATATGAAATAGGAATTTCTTTTATCTTATATCCCTTCTTCAAGATCTTTGCAGTAATCTCCGGCTCCATGTCAAATCCCTTCGCTCTTAAATAAAGGCTCTTAGCAATATTAGTAGGAATAAGTTTATAGCATGTTTCCATATCAGTAATTTTCTGCCCATAAAGCACCGAAGTTAGAAAACTTAAAAACCTATTTCCCAAATAATATGTAAAATATTGGTAGGGATTATCTCCCAAAATTCTTGAGCCGTAAATTACTTTATTTTTTCCCTTTCTTATTTCTTCAATCAAGTTTTTTATTTCTTGGGGATTATATTCGCTATCTGCGTCTTGCATTATCAAAAAATCTCCTCTAGCTCTGTCAATTCCCGCTTTTATCGCAGATCCCTTGCCTCCATTTTCCTTTGATATAAATTTAAACGTTATCTTTTTAGTTTCTTTCTTCTTTGCTAAATATTTCTTTATTATTCCTTCTGAATTATCTTTACTTCCATCATTCACAATAATTATCTCTTTCCCTGTGCTTAAGTCAACATCCCAAACTTTGTCAAGAATCTGGATTATTGTTTTTTCTTCATTATAAACAGGTATTATTATTGATAACTTTTTCATTTTTATTTATTCCTGTAATATTAAATATAAGGCTATCAACATCGCCAGAAATGCGAATATTATAGCAATATATATAATTAGATGAGCAAATTTATCTAATAAATATCCAAAAGAGGTATGTGTTTCATATTTATCAAATATTGGTGCAATGCTTTCATCATAACCAATAGGATATAAGAACCATACTTTAGTTTGCTTAAGTGCAGCAAATATTCCAGGGTCAAGATTCATTCTAGTCCTATAGAGAGTGAAAAAGTGAGTTTCTTTATCAGAGACTAATGGGAAATACCTTTTCTGCCCAAAAGCACTATAAAACTCTTTTTCTTTTTGTGAGCCGTTCTTAAAAAAATCAACTATCTGTTCTGAACTTTTATTAAAATCTGGTTGATCTTTCACAGTTCCCCAACCACAATCATCAAGAACACATTCTAAAAAGTAAACATCAACCAATACTTTCTGCGATGAAGATTTTTGTGATGCATCAAGTATCTGAGGAAGATAAGATGATTCTATATAATTTCTCCCATAAAACATCCAGTGTATTGCTCCTCTGTATATTCTGGAGTCAGCAACTACCAAACTTTGTTCCGGAATATGGTCTTTGTAACCTATTACTTGTCCAATCTCGCTTTGAGTATAAAAGTGAGAGAGTGTTGTCCTTGCTGCTAGTCCTATAAATATAAATGTAAATATCATTAAAGCAATTATAAGGTATCTCAATCTAAATTTCTTTATTATTCCTTTAATCTTATCATCTAAAATTGAAAAAGCCAAAGCAGCAGCAGGAACCAGAGTTAAAAGAAGGAAGATATAATGTTTTGACATCAATATTCTAGAAGCCATATAAAAGAAAACAAAAATCAGGACAGAGACACTATAAATAAAGTATTTTTTGTTTCTAAAGAAGCAAATAATCAGTCCAATACCTCCAAGAATAAATACGATAGGATCAGCAAAATAAACATTTCCCAAAGCAACTATAGAAGTTGGTGTCTTTGCATAACCATTATGTTTAGAATTTCCTAAAAAGAAACCTCTAAAGTCTGCTTTATCGCCAAAACCAGTATCCCAGGAATAATATTGTGTTGATGTTTCTTTTCCTATTCCCAGAGCATTTGTATAAATAAGGTCGGTAAATCCTTTGTCCTTATATAACAGATAATTATGAGTTAGAGAAGGAATAGCAAAAATAAAAGCAATTACCAAAAATAAAAGCAGTTTTCTCTTTATTCTTTTATCAAAATAATTCCCGCATTTTTTCTTATTATCATATAAAGCAAATGCAAGCGCAACAGGAATAAATAGTATTATATAGACTTTAGTCAAAATTCCTAATCCAATTAAAATACCTGCAAAAACGAGATATTTGTTCTTTTCCATCTTTAGTCCCTTAACAAATACTAACATTGCAAAAAGAACAAAAAACATTGCCATAACATCCATTTCAGCAATTGTATTTTTTATGTGAAATGGCGATATTGCTAGCAATAGGGCAGCAATTAATCCAATTTTCTCATCAAAAAACTCTCTAGTTAGATAAAACATAATAATTATTGATAAAGTTCCGAAAAGGATAGCAGCCATCCTAGAGCCAATCTGATTAATGCCAAAAATTCTGTAAAATATATCCGTTACATAAAACCATAAAGAGGATGACTGGTCATAAGTCACCAATTTACCTGATTTAAGAAAATCAATCGCATGAATAGTAAAGTGCATATCATCTGCAGAAACAGTTATATTCCTCGCCGCAATAATTCTCAAAATCAGACCAAGAATGACAATGATAGCTAGATAAATTCTTTTTTTATCAAGTGAAAAAACTTTGTCTATTACTTTATCAGTTAAATTATTTCCTTTCCTCTTTTCATCTTCATCTCTGTTTTCATCCATTCTCTTTTCTGTTTTTAAGTCTATAAATACCTTGCTAATTTGTCAAGAACTCCGGTATAAATTTCGGAGCGTGAACGGAGTTCTTGAGCACCTCGAAAATTATTTTTGCTTTCTCTCAAACTTAAGTAAGGAGTTTACGCAAAAATAATTTTCTTAGTATTAATAGAATTTTCAAATCGCTCACCCAAAAACAATATTCCTTATCTTTTTTGTTACTTCAAATGGATTTGGATTTTGCCAGACATTTCTACCAACTGCAATACCAGCGGCACCAGAGCCCATAATATCCTTAACTTCTTTTAAGAATTCTTTCTCCCTCATTTTAATCCCTCCTGCAACAACAACTTTTGTCTTTCCTGCTGTCTTAACTGTCCATCTAAGGTCTTTAGGATTTCCATTATATTTTAATTTTACAATATCTGCCCCTAACTCTAAAGCAGTTCTCGCAGCATAAGCCATTAACTCTCCTTCTTTTCTCCCTTTGATGCTTTTTCCTCTCGGATATATCCAAGCAATAACATTAATTCTATTTTCATGAGCTTCTCTCTCTATTTTCTCAAATTCTTGCATCATTTCACTTTCATAAGCACTTCCTAAATATATGGTATATCCAACTGCAATAGCTCCTAGATGTAAGGCTTCTTTTACAGTACAAAGCTGTCTAGCGATAGGTTCTCCCATATACAAATTAGTTTTCCCATTAAGTTTTATTATCAAAGGAACTTTACTTCTTTTAATTTCTTTTTTATATTTCTCTGCAATCCCCTTTTGAAAAATCACCCCATTATATTTCCCCCTTTTAGCAATTTTTAAAATAAAAGCAGGATCAACATTCTTATCATTAAATTCAATTGGCCCATGTTCTAATCCTTGGTCATAAGCCAAATATAATAATTTTTTACTTTTATCTCCTTTTTTCATGGTATTAAATAGTTTTATAGCTATAAAAAACTATTTAAGCATCTTATTCCAATGAATTTTATTAAAATAAAGAGGAAAATTAAAAGGTGATAAAATGTTAGAAATGTTGATAAATCCACGAAAAGCTGAAAGACGCCCATGGGAACTTTTTTTCGTCGGCATTTTTTATGCAAGTATTTCTCTTTTATTGGTGCAATGGATATTTGCTAAAGATGCAGTTTTATCACAATACTCAGGAATTCTAGTGGTAACATTCACAGTAATGTTTTCAATGCCATTTATATATTATACAATTCGTTTAGAAGAGAAGAAGATAAATTCTGACGAAGGAACTATAGCATTACTTAAAGAGCATAAAAAAGCATTATATGCATTTATGTGGCTCTTTCTTGGCTTTGTTATTGCTTTTTCTTTTTGGTATATTGTACTCTCTTCATCTTCTCAAAGCTTTAAAGCCCAGGTAGAAACTTATTGCTTGATAAACAGGCCAACTAATTTCCAAGATTGTGTCGAACAATATGGAGTAAAAAAACCTGCTTTTTCCACTGTAGGTTCAATTACTGCAAAAGATCGCTTATTCCTGATATTTACAAATAATGTTTATGTCCTTATTTTCACTTTGATATTTTCTTTAATATTTGGAGCAGGAGTAATTTTCATTTTAACTTGGAACGCCACGGTTATTGCTGCTGCTGTTGGAATATTTACAAAATCTGAACTCGGCGCGCTTCCTTTTGGAATAGCACGCTACATGATTCATGGAATACCTGAAATAGCATCTTATTTTATTGTAGCTCTTGCCGGAGGCATGATTTCAGTAGCGGTGATTAAGCACGAAATTGGAACTGAAAAATTCTGGGATGTCTTGCACGATTCACTAAATCTAATTATTCTTGCAGTTGTTGTTTTAGCCATAGCTGCAATAATGGAAGTTTATCTTACGCCTTTATTGTTTTAACCAAAATTAGGAATCTGAAAAATCATTAATCTAATTATTATAAATCCTTAATGACCTCTATAATGATTCTAGTTTCAATTCTAATTTATTGATAACCAATAAATCTTCATGAAAAGATAATAATATAGGTAAATTTTTGATAAAGAATTAAATGTAAAAAAGATATTTTATTCAGAGATGCAATTATTTAAAAAATTAATATAATCTTCATTCTTCACAGAAGATTTTATAAAGCCAACATTAGTAATGAATATATGAAAAATAGCAGAGGAATAATTATAGGTGGATTTGTTTTTTTATCAGTAATTATGATGTTAAGCATAGTTATAGCCAATGAAACGCCCGTGCCAATTTCTGGAAAAGCATCAGATTCGTTCAAATGTAAAGTAAGTCTTACTATTTCATACATGGATTCCCTGATAGAAGCTGGAGCAAATTTATCTTCTTATTCAGAAAAATTGCAATCTGACATCAGTCAGATAGATGCTATTGTAAGTTCAGGAAACAGGTCTGCATTCAAGGATTTTGTAAAAGACACCTTTGAATCTGATTTTAAATCATCTAGGGATGCTATTAACCAATGGAGAAAAGACAATAATAAAAACTTAACAAAAGAACAAAAAGCAAGTTTTAGAGAAAGTTATCAAAACGCAAAGAAAACATTTGATGATTGTCATAAAAATTCATTGCTCGATCTGGGAAATCAGAGAATTGAATTGTTTGAAAAGATTATAGCACAATATAAGGAAAGAACAGACAAATTTGCTGCAAAAGGGCTTGACACAGCAGGAATGAATAAAGTTCTCGAGGGTGCAAATACGCAAGTCATCAATCCTATGAAAAATGCCCTAATTAGCGCAAATGATTCACAATCTATAAAAAATATTCTTAGAAAATATTGTTTATTCAATGGCTGTAAAAATGGTGTAAATTATCATCTAGCAGCCAGATATGAGATGGAAAGATTATCAGCAACAATAAATTTCATAAAAACAAAATTAAATTCAACTGAGTATGATGGAAAAATTAAAGAAGCAGAATCAAATTTAAATGCAGCAAAGGGAATTCTTTCTGAAATAGCAACATCGCACAACAACGATAATGGAAAACAAATATGGAATAAAGCAACATCTTCATATAAAACATTAAAGAATTTAAATAAAAATGTTAATAAAGAAAACAGAAAGGCGGTGAAAGATGAATAAGAATGCCATTATTTGGATTATTGTA
Organism: Candidatus Pacearchaeota archaeon; assembly: GCA_016186375.1. GTDB lineage: Archaea > Nanobdellota > Nanobdellia > Pacearchaeales > GW2011-AR1 > VGKP01. Next base: position 1,783 of record JACPLS010000008.1, on the reverse strand, counting down.
ATAATAATAGCATTAGTTCTGGTCTTTAGTCTTAGAGGAGGGAAGAATGAAAATGAAAAAACCTCTTCTGGTACAGCACCAAATACTAACCAATCTGGAACAGTGGGTGAATCTCCCCCAGAGACATCAGATGCTATTATTGAGGATGAACTTTTGAATTTTGACTCAACTCAAGAAGAAGACGATTCTGTCATCCTTTCTGATGAAACTATTATTTCTGAACCGAGCGAGTGATTTTCAATTATGGTTAATATAATTTTTCAAGAAGAAATGTTGAGCCAACAAATAAAACTATTGAGTTTCTTTCAAAAAAATAATCAAGTTTTAAGACTTTCATTAATTAAATTTTTATGATTAGTTAATTCTATAAGTTAAAAATTTTGTTCCAGCTATTATTTCAAGCGCTTAAGTTCCAAAGGATCTAATAGGTAATTTTTCTAAATTACTCATTTTATTTTATTATTAGTCATCTAAATAGAAAATATTTTCAGTATTTGAAAAATATTTCAAATATTTCTTATTAAAATTCAGTATCTCTGGTTTTTAATTTTATTAACTTCAAAAACTCTTTAGGAGTTGTATATTCCTCAATTCCTTCAAAATCTCTGTCAAATGAAATTAAAAATTTTATACCGTATTTTATAGTTACTGCTAACTGTTCTATATCTTTATCTTTTATTATTCCTTTTAGTGATTCAATTTCTTGAATCACATTATTTTTCATTATTACAATACACAATTCTAAAATAAATTTTCTAAATTTTCTTGCTAAAATTAAAGAATGTTCTTTTTCAAAATAATGAGTAACTTCTTTTAAAACTCTTTCAGATGTTATTGCTTCTATCTTTCCCATATCAAGAAGCTCAATTATTTTAGAGCTATTAGAATCCGGAAACTCAAAAGAATAGATGAAAACATTAGTGTCAAGAAACACTCTAAACTTCATCTTCCAACTCATTTAACTCTTTTGCTAGTTGTTCTGGAGTTACTTTTCTTTTAGGAAATGATTGTATTTCTTTCCATCTTTGCTCTCTTCCTAATAATCCAAGCTCTATAAAGTAATGTATTAAAGCCGCTCTGATTAATTCAGATTTAGTGCTAAACAATCCATTTCTTATAGCTTCTTCTAATAGCTTAGATTCCACTCCTTTGAATTTTATAGTCAGAGCAAATTCTTTTTCTTCCATATTATAGTGAATTCATAGCATATTTATATATTTTTCGGTTTTTGAAAGAGGATTAGCGTGTTACTTGTTCTTGTTTCAATTATGAGCAAGTCTCAATCTTTTCAGAATCACGGTTCTTATCTTCAATATATTTTTGATTTTTTGAAGAAGATTGAAGTCTTTATGAAGAGGGTTTAGTTACTTGATTTAACTCTATCAAGAAATTTTACATACTTATTAGTAGATTTATATTCAGGTTGAGAGCGAATAAAATCCACCTTTTCATATGTTGTAAATGTATTATTTGTTCCACCAAATTCATTATAAATTTCATTAACTCTATAATCAGTGACTTTAACATCACCAATAGTAGCAAGGGAAGCAATACCCAATGCACCTATTAAACATGGTCCAACAACTTTGAATTTTATATATATTGGCTTATTTAAGATCTTTAAAATATTTTCTATTCCCATGGCTATGTGTAAATTCTAAACCATAAACTTTGGATTTATTTTCCACTCATGTTTTGCTCGATTCAAAACATTAATATTGTGATTAATCCATCTCAATGTTTCTTCGTTTATTCTCGCTGATTGCAGACGAGAATAAACCTT
>JACPLS010000004.1 GCA_016186375.1 Candidatus Pacearchaeota archaeon | reverse complement strand
CTTTAAGCTCTAAAAATTCTAAGAAAGAAAAAGGTTTAACAATAATATCAACATGCCTTCCTGTAAGTTTTGTTCCTAGCTCTTTGCTTAATAATGTTGCACTAGAACCGGTTATAAAAAATTTAAAACCTTCTTCATATAATCTTCTAACAAATGTTTCAAAGTTTGTTACATTTTGAATTTCATCTAAAAAGAAAGTTTTATTTTTTCCATATAAGCTTACTAATGCTTCATAAAGTTTATTAAATTCGCTTGCCGGAAAGTTAAACAATCTCTCATCTTCAAAATTTACGTAATAAAAATCTTCATCTTTATAGTGGTTTTTAATTAATTGTCTTAAAAGCGTGGATTTTCCACTTCTTCTTAGACCAGTCAAAACAATAACATGGGGAAGTTTAATTTTAGATTCAATCTCTTTAAGCATAGTTCTCTCTATCCCAAATTTCTTATTTAATATTGTTTCTCTTTGCTTTACTAATATTTCTTTTATTTGTTCTTCTGATAACATGATAATATAACAGATATAGGATTTATAAATGTTTTCATTATAGTTGCACAAAAAGTAACTATTTTATGCAATATGAATGAACAAAATTAATGAAAGATTTAGAAGTAGAACTCAGAAGAGTATCGATGACATTATGTTTGTATTACAATGTGAAAGTGATATTTTGAAGTGTAGAGAAACAAGATATGTGCTTGCTTATGATGGAAATTTAGGTATACAACCTATAATGAAGGATTCTATTAGAAAACCTGTTGTTTTTCCATACTCTGAAAATTAAATAATCCTTTCTGTTAATTTTGCAATCTAAAATCTAAATTATGGGAACAATCGTTCTTAATTTCTTGATAAAAAATAGTATACGCTTGTTTACACAAAGTATATCAAAAAAGATATACTTTCTAAAATAGTATAATAAATTAGGACTCAACATGAAATCGATAAATAGAAAAGATTAAAAACCACTACTATCTGTAATAATTATTAAGTCCCCGGTATGGTCTTCGGACAATGCCGGGTTTTATATTTTCTAAAATGGCAAAAGAAGCAATTATTTTTATTGATGGCAATAATTTATATCATAACTTAAAACAGATGAAAATTAAGCCTTCTAATTTAGACTTTCAAAAATTTGTAAATTTGATATGCAAGGAGTTCAATGTTGAATTAAAAGAGGCAAAATATTACAATTCTATGCCTACATTAAGAGATGGCAAAGATTTGTATTTCTCTCATTTAAAATTTATAGATGATTTAAGAAAGATTCCAAAATTTACAATTCACACAAGAAAACTACAAGTTCATTCAAATAAAGAATTATTAAAAGAAAAACAAGAACTTATTGATTCAATGGAGTTGTGTGAAAATTGTAAGCCAATTGTTGAACAAAATCTCTTAGATAGTATTGGAAATGTGAAGAAAAAAGAAAAAGGGGTCGATATAATGCTTGCTGTTGATTTAGTAGAGTTTGCTATTAAAAATAAAGCAGAAATTTTAATAGTCTTTTCTGGAGATGCTGATTTTACTCCGGCAATGAAACTTGCTCAAAACAATAAAAAAGAAGTTTTTAGCGTCTCCCTAGCAAAAGGGTATTCAAGAGAATTAAGAGAAAACTTTAAATTCTTGGTTCTAGGTAAAAATATTATTACGGAGAATTGTTTGAAATAATATGGAATTGAAATCAACTAAAATTCTAGATGAAAAAGGTATCTCCTATAGATTGATAAAATTATCCCAAAAAGGAGTTTCTTTTGAAGATGTTGTAAAATATTCTGAAGATGAAATTAATCCTAGCGAAATTTGTAAAACAATTATCGTAAAAGATAAAAAAGGACAAAAATATGCTTTTTTCCTAAAAGGAGATAAAAAGATGGATTTTTCTAAAGCGAAAGAAGTTATTGGAAGCAAAATTAGCATTGTTAGTTATGAAGATTTAGTCAAAGAAACTGGAATTGAACCAGGAGCCGTATGTCCTTTCTTATTAACTATTCCAATTTTCGTAGATAAAGGTATAATTGAGCTTCAAAAAATTAATTTTGGCTCAGGTGACCATTTGTATGGTTTGGAAATAGAATCTAAGGATTTAAAGAAGATAATTGACTTTAAAGAAGTTGATGTCGCACAATTATAGTTTCAAACTAGCAGGGAGTAGTCTAAACTACAAACTTTTCCAAAAGAAATAATATCCTTGATGATATTATTGTTTACACCGATCTATCTGCGGTTCGATTTTCTTAGGAATAAATATATCTTATCTCTTATTTCTTAAATAGAAAGAAATAATTGAAACAAGAAGCAATAATTCTCCAATTATGAAGAGAAACCAGTTATAATTTGTTGGATTATACAATGAAATTATTTTGTTAAGCTCAAGGTTTGTGGCGAGAGAAAAAAAGTCTTTTGTAAAACCAGAGAAAATTAATTTACCATAATCTATAAGAAAAGTGTAAAGAATAATCAAAGAACCAAGAATTAGTAAAATCCATTCTCTAGTTTTAATTTTAATTATTATATTAATATTTTTATCTTGACAATAAACTATGCAAAGAGAAAGAATTAACATCGTTATGGACAAAAGAATTGGGGCAATGACTGGGCCTATCCAAGGCCAAGGAACAAGAAAAAGAAGATCCCATGTTAATAGAGAATACGGCCAATTAAGAATAATTTTAAGCCAAATGTAATAGAAAATATCCCATATTGCAAATGAGTAAAGAAAATAGGCGAATCTTTCATTTAATTTCTTGGCTGCTAAAAGGGAGATACATAGGAGCATTAAAATTGTAAAGATTTCCCTAATCCATTCTACATTTAAGATTGATGGTTCAATAAGACCCTTAAGAGGGAAATTGAAACCTGACGGATAATAAATCTTTCTTAGATAAATAACTATTGTTGCTTCTAAGAAAGCCATCGCAATAGCGAATATGCCTATTATTGTTAGTTTTTTGTAATACTCTTTTTTCATTATTAAAGAAAGAAAGAGGATTATATAATGGTTTTCATTTAGTTCATTTTGAATGAAAATTAGGTTAATGTAAATAGATATGAATCAATGTAAATCTAATAATAACAAGATAGTGTTATATTTTTATTTGGAATTAAAGACGAGTAAATTATTTGATTGTAAATGAGTATGAAAACTTATAAACTCCGGCTTGTTCGTAAAGTTTAATCACAGAAAGGCCTTGTAGTCTAGTGGCAAAATGCCTCTTTCACATAGAGGAGTCCGCAGTTCGATCCTGCGCAGGGCCATATTCCCTTAATTTTTCTAATAATTGATCGCTTTTATTCTTTCCTTCTGGAATTCTATTTGCGAAGAACTTTTTAGTTTCGTTAAAATGTCGATGATAGCTAGCAATATCGCTATTTCCAATAATTGTTGACCATTCTCTAACTGCTGTTTGGAATTCTAAGTCGTCTCTTCTAAGTTTTTTGTCTTGCAATGCGGCTTGAATTGTTTCTTCAAGAAGTTCAGAATTCCTAAATAAATTTTCAACAATACCTAATCTCAATCTAAATAAAGGTGTTTGGCAAAGCATATTTTTATAAGGGTTTACATTAGATTGATACCAGGCATCTGCCATAGATAATAAACTAAGGTGAGAATTTGGGGTTCTTTCTTTCGTTGGAATTTCTAGACTAAAATTTCCCATAACTTTATCATCGAGGAGAATAGGAGAATCACCATTATTGAATATTCCTTCTTTAACTTTTAGTATTCTCTCTCTAAATTTTCCCTCATCTTCTTGAATCATTAAGCTAAATAAATTGAATACCGAATTAGCATATTGTTTGATTTGCTGTTTCGCGTAGAAATTGTGAATTGCTAATCCTGAATAAACATGAGATTTTCCAACATAGATTCTTAGGCACATTAAGACTTTAATATTATCAATGCCACCAAAGTAAGTCTGATTTTCCCATGGGAAGATACCCATATTTTTCCATGCAGTGCCCATTGATTCAAAACCAACATGAGTAGCTGCTTGGGTGTCTGCTGTTATTTGGTCATGTTCCAAATATGTAGGCAATTCTATGATTTTTGTTTTAATAGTTTCAAAAGCACTTATTCCTCTTTGAAATGCTATTTTATTACTTCTGTGATTTACTAAAGCTGTTCTTTGCCCTTGTGGTTTGATTGAAGGGCCGAATAGCCAATGCCAATTTATAATATTTACATCAGAAGGCAGGTATTTTTCAAATGCATCTACTGATGGTGCCATGACAGATGTTCCAGAGGAGACTATCGCATCTTTTTTTGTGGAAGGTCCAGAATGTATAACTGCCTTTTCTAAAGATTCTATTGGAACTAAGTAGAAAATCAAATCACTACTTCTTGATACAGCAACACCATCATCTAATATATTCACTCCGGTCCCTGCTAAATTTTTTTCTAAATTTTCTCTATTTTCTGGTAAATCAGAACAATTTACTTTATATCCTGCTCTAGAAAACTCTCTAGCGTATATTTTTCCCATATCTCCTGTACCAATAATCCCTATTTCCATATTTTTTCACTGAAAATTCACTATTTAAATACATCGGCAATTACTTTTAATTATTGTAATCTTTTTTATATAGAGAATTTTATATATTCCAATATCTTAGGCATTTTATGGGATTAATAACAACAATAAATCCATCTACAGAAGAAGTTTATGGTGTAATTGAAGAAAACAGCAATGAAGAGATTAACGAGATAATAAGAAAAGCTAAGAACGATAAAACTTGGCCATTAATGAGTATTGATGAAAGAGTGAGAATTATTGAGAAATTAGTGGGAATATTAGAAGAACACACGGAAACTATTTCTAAAACAATGGCTGGGGAAATAGGTAAGCCCTTGAAAGCAGGAAGACATGAGGTTGAAATTAGTAATAAGAGAGTAAGAGAATTTTGTAACCTTGTCCCTGTTTTTATTCAAGATGAAGAGATTTTTGAGAATGATATTGAGAGGAATTATATAAGATATGAGTCAATTGGAACGGTGGTTATTATTTCACCTTGGAATGCTCCTGTTTTTGTTTCATTAGCATCTATAATTCCTGCTTTGCTTTGTGGAAATAATGTGATTTGGAAGCCAAGCGAATATGCGATATTTTCATGTCTGGAATTAAATAAATTATTTGACATACTGAAAAAAGAAGGTCTCCCGGATGTTGCTTTTCAGATTGTTATTGGAGGAAAGGAAATAGGAAAATATTTGGTTGAAAGCGATATTGATTTTGTTTCTTTAACTGGGAGTATAATAGCAGGAAAGGAAGTATTTGAAAATTGCGCTCAAAAATTGCATAAGTTTGTTTTGGAATTAGGAGGAAAAGATCCTGCTATTATTTTAGAAGATGCAGATTTAGATAAATGTGCAAAGGAAATAGTGAAAAGTGCGACTATGTATACAGGACAAGTATGTTTTGGCGTGGAGAGAGTTTATTGTGCGGAAAAAAGGTATGATGAATTTGTTCAGAAATGTGTAGATGAAATTAAGAAAATTAAAGTAGGAGACCCTTTCAATGAAGAAATGGATATGGGGCAGTTTTCTGTTAAGTTTCAGTTGGAGAAAGTTTTATTACATATCAACGATGCTTTACAAAAAGGTGCGAAAATTTTGTATGGAGGAACTAAAATTGGAAACAAGGGTTATTTTTTATCTCCGGCAGTTATTGTTAATGTCAATCACTCTATGCTAATAATGAATGAAGAGACTTTTGGTCCAGTTATTCCTATTATTAAAGTAAATGATGTTAATGAGGCAATTAGATTAGCTAATGATTCCATTTATGGTTTGACAGCAAGTGTTTGGACTTCCGATTTAATGAAGGGAGAAGAGATTGCTAAAAGAATTGAAGCAGGAACTGTTGAAATAAATAGGCATGGGATGTCAAAAGCAGGATGTCCTTGGGGAGGATACAAAATGTCAGGAATTGGAAGAATATATTCCAAAGAGGGAGTTAGAAATTTTTGTAATATCAAGCATGTTTGGGTTGTGAAAAGATAATAGACCTCTTTGATTTACTCCTATTCTGACAATAGCCAAATTATTACAGATTTAATCATAATTATTTATAATATTAATTTATCTTCGGTATTCTAGTTAGAAGATGTATTTGTTAAGAACTCCAGAATAAATTCCGGAGCGTATCTGGAGTTCTTGAGCATGTCAGAAACAGATAGTTTCTGAGCACCTCGAAACTCAAAGAGTTTCTCAGCCTCGAAAATTAAATTTGCCTGCTCACAAACTGAAGTAAAGAGATTACGCAAATTTAATTTTCTTATTTTTAAGATTTTTTACTATATGAAAATTAACTTACAAAGAGAGTTTTTCAAAACTCTCAATAACTAATTGTTTAAGCATCTTCAATAAGTTTTAGAATTTCAGAATAGACCTCAAGTGAAATATAAAGTCCACGTTCTATGAGATTTTTTAATAATATTTTGCATTCTTCTTTTTCTAATTTTTTATCTCTAACATTATTGAGTAAAATACCAAGCGTTCCCATAGCCTCTATTCCCAACGTTTGTGCAAAATTTCTAGCTTTCTTGTCATCTGACAAAAACATCTTAATATTTTTTTCTAAACAGTAAGATATTGCTGAATTTTCTCCTTTATCTATTGGAAATGTTTTTAAATCTTTTATCTGGACTTCTTTAATAAAATTATTTAGCTCTTTTTTTATTATATTGTTTTCTAAATTGTTTTTTTCGAATATTTCTTCAGTAACTTGCTTAGGTATAAAAATAATTTTAAAGATATTTTTAAGGAGATCAATTCTATTTATTTTAGCCAAATAAATAAGACAACTAGAATTTGTTACCGCTTCTCTTTCCATTTTATAGTTTTTAAATCATTTTTTAGTTCTTCAAGATCATAATTTAAATGAATTCCTTTTTGTTTAAGAAGAAGGGGAAGATCCCAAACACTTATTCCTGCAAATTTTGCTGTTTGACCGAAAGAAAACTCCCCACTTTTATATTGTTCGATTGCATAATTTTTCTTCCATTCTGCTATTGCAAAAGCTAAAAGCCTTCTAACTACTGAAGAGGTATCTAAATTTTCTTTTTTTTCTATTTCTTTTAATCCATTTACATATTCATCTGGAAGACGGGTTGTTATTGTCTTTGACATTATGTATTAAATGTATTACAATGTCTTTTTAAATATGTCGGTTTTCAAGATATAGTATGTTAAAGGTCTATATTGGCCAATTTAGATTCTTTTTCTCTAATCTAGGTAGATTATTAGCGTAGAGCTCTAAATGTTCATTCATTTTACTTTTCTTCTATATTAATATAGTCTTTATATGTCTTCTTAAATTTTTCTTTAAAATGATTGAATGAACCCTTTTTTATCGCATCTCTTACTTTTTCTAAAAGTGAAATAAGGAAAAAAAGATTGTGATAAGAAGTCAATCGCATTCCTGATCCTTCCTCTTGTGAGACAAGGTGTCTTATATATGATTTAGAATAATTTTTACATACAAAGCATGAACAACTGAAATCTATTGGTGACTTGTCAAATTTGTATTTTTGATTTGAAATTGAAATGCGACCTTTTGAAGTAAATAGTGTGCCTCTTCTTGCTGATTTTGTAGGGAAACGAGAATCGAAAATATCAATTCCTCTTGATATTGCTTCAAGGAGTTCTAATGGATTTCCTGCCCCCATAAGATAGACCGGTTTTTCTTCAGGAAGAAGCAATTTAGAGATTTCAATCATTTTATATTCTTCTTCTTTTGACTCCCCCAAGGCGAGTCCTCCCAAAGCATAACCATCAAAATTAATCTCTACTAATTGTTTCACAGATAGTTCTCTTATGTCTGAATAAATCCCGCCCTGTGTTATACCGAATAATAGTTGTCTTTTATTTTTTGAAATTTTTTTCTGTAAATTATTATGAATTTCTTTGCATTTCTTAGCCCAGAGTGTTGTTTTTCTAACTGCTTCAGTAATTGCAGATTTTGAATGTTCAAGCAAAGGCATGGTGTCTAAGCACATTGCAACATCAGCGCCAATTTCAAGTTGGATTTTCATATTTTTTTCCGGTGTAATAAAGAATTTTTCTCCATTTAATGGGTCTTTGAAAAAAACTCCAGAATCATTTGATTTAAGATATATATGAGGAGAGTACATTTGAAAACCTCCTGAATCTGTAAAAGTAATTCCGTTGAATGACATGAATTTTGACAACCCTCCTGCATTTCTTATTGTTTCAGAATTGGGGCGAACGGAAAGCAAGAAAGCATTGGAAATTGATGCTTTAGCTTTCATTGATATAAGGTCGTCAGTTGATAGATATTTTGCAGTTGCTTTTGTGGCAACTGGCATAAAGAAAGGAGTTTCTATATCTCCTGATTTTGTGGTTAAGAGACCTAATCTGGCGTTTGTCTTTTTATCTTTATATAAGATTTTGAAAGTCATTTTTATTATTTTGATATTCTCCCATTATGTGTAATTTTTTTCTGTTATTAAATTGTTGTATGAAGGAAAATCCGTGCTTATAAAGATTTAAATTAAATATGAATCTCTTACTAAATCTAAGAATCTATTTATCGAGTATCCTTGTTTTTTAGCAGAGGTCTTAAATCCTCTTACTGAGAATTCTCCTTCTAATAAATTAAATTGTTTGTTTCTTTGTACTCTTGAAAGAGGTTTTTCATAATATTCAACAATCTCCCAGTCAGCAAACCTCGGATTTTGATACAAATCAACGACAATATCTCTTGGTGCCACTTCAGCTAAAAGAAATCCCTCGTTTGATGCTTTTTTTAATGACTCTCCTAGTCTAGTGGCTAAAGAATAAAAGAGCTCTGTTGGAAGAAGTTCTCTTCCTCCCCCAATCAATTTTAACCCCTTAAGAAAATCATTTTTTCTCTTCATGTATTCTTCTATATCAGCATTGACTTCCTTAGCATCTAAATTAAACCGGTCTGTCTTTTTGATTTGTGCAATAAAAATTAAATTTCTAGCCAATAAGGAATATTTCGTCCTTCAAGAGATTTTTTTCTCCATGACAGGTATTCTTCTAGACTTAATACGGATTATCTATACATACCTGTTATATTTGGTAGTTAAAATGGTATAAATGCTGTCTCTATTAAATACCTTAAATTTCAGGTTCCACATATAACATTAATAAATTCATTATTAATAAATTTTTCTAGATTAGATCAATCCTTCTCAAAATGCAAAAGAAGTTGATAGGTCTCTTCTTTTAAATTTTCATATAAAATCACTAATTTTATGCTTATATTCTAAGTAAATTAAATAAATGATAATTAATGCTCCGTCTAAAGTAGGAAGCGATATATTTGCAAGCTGTGATGGCAAATGATTTATCAAATCTAAGCCAATAGTAAAAGTTGAAAATGGATAGAAGGGAATAATTTTTCCTATTAAAAGTGCATCTAAAAGTAGATGAATAAAAGAACCAAAAGCAAAAATAATGAAAATTATATTTAATTTTAACTTGTGTTTTCCAAGCTCTTTGAATTTTATACTATGAAAGACGATGGATAAAGACAGAAAAAATAAAGGGACAAATAGCGTATGCAAAAAAGTCCTGTGAACCTGTTCTATCGTAAAACCAAAAAAATATAAGATCCAAAAAGCAGCAATATCTAAATCAGGAATTATACCGGACAAAGCTGCGATAAGAACGTAGTGCAAAGGAAATTTTCTCTTATCTCTTTTTTTGAGAAAGTAATCTCTAAATAAAGCAATTATAATCGCAGGTACTAAAATATGAGTTACAGCTTGTGGCATTTTCCTCCGATGAATTATTTAACAACTACATAGAACTTCTGCTTTTCTACATGTTTTGCATTTTGGCATGCAATGTCTATCTGATGGAGGATCTCCATGTTCATGTGTAGAATCATGTTCTTTCGCTTCAACACCGCAAATAGCACATTTCCATCCTTCAGTTTCCCCTTCACATTTTGCGCATATTCCCATTATTAATACCTCCTTTTTATTATTTAGTTAATCATTATTTGTATTTAAATTTTAGGGTAATTGGATGCTCTTTAATCTTTAGGATATAATAGCCTAACTGTTAATTTTTTACTATAATATCAAATTTGAGATATCAATAATTTTAAATGGTTAAATTTTTACTGAGGTTAAAAATTGAATATTGATAAGATAATTAATTAGAGTGCATGATTTGCTATAAAGCGCACGTTTATTTTATTTCATCTGCCTTAAAGTTAACAGTATTGGGTAATTGAATTTGTAACTATTAAATATTATGTTGTTATTTGTTCATTGTATGAGCTTATTGTTCCTTTAAATCGGTTTGGGGCAGAACCGTATCTGGAGAGAAGATAGCCAAATTTGAGAACATCGAACACCGAATTGAAATTTTCTTTATTTTCAAATATTTGAGAAGATAAAATAGCATTTAAAGATGATAAAAAACTTTTAGTGTTTTTTAGTTCAACTGGCATTGTTTCAACGAAAATTCCAGCTCTTCCTATTTGATGCAAATAATGTGAACTTGAAACAGCAATACCTGCTATATAAGTGTCGGAACTTAATTTATCAACAAGATTTTTTGCTCTTTTATTTGAGCTTTTTGAATATTTGCCTATTGCATTTTCAATTACTGGGATGTGCTCAAAAATTGTTGGAAATGTATTATTAGCATCGTGAGTTATTATTGCAGATGCTTTATCAGCGTAAGTTTCTGCAACTAATAAAGATTCATTGCTTTGTCCAGCATTACAGAGAAGAGTTGGAAAACCTTTATATTTACAATAATTTAACAACTCTGGTAATGACGAACATTTCGGAATCATATTTTTTCCAATGATTTGAACTTTTAGTCCTCCCCAATTATCTCCTTTAGGAGCATGAACAGTTTCTGAATTGACGAGATAGATTTGTTTTCCGTCCTAGATTAGAACTAATAAATTTTCATCAATTTTTTCACCATAGTAGGGATTTCTTAAACTTTTTATTTGATTAGCTAAGAAGCCGAAACGATCTTCAGGATAGCCTGTAAGAACGCAGTCATCTTCTGTTGTTATTGCTGTAATATCAACTTCATTTTTTATACAAGTGTCTATGATTCTTTCTAAAAGTTTGCTTTGTGGGAGATAATTCTGTTTACCTAGCCATAATCCATTTGGAGCATCTTGAAAGCCAATTGCTCCAAATGAGCGTAAGTCAATGAGTTTTCTTTTTTCTGTCATATTATTTCTTTCTTATCTCCTTTCCTTTTATAAAATTAACAATTTCCTCTAATTCATTTTCACTTATTAAATTATCTCTAATTTCAATAACAATTTTGTCTTTTACCGAATAATCCCCGTATTTTAAAGTTCCTATTTTCTTATCAAAAAATGGATTTTGTTGGAAAATTCCAACATTAAATGCTTCCCCTATTACTCTAACATATTTTTGCTCCCAATCCAAACTTTTTATCGAATATTTTTTTGAGGGGTTTCTTTGTTTTAAGTATTCTATTATTGCATTTCCATAAATTCTTGGAGATAACCTTGTTGTATTATCTATAATGATAGATATCATCACTATTAAATAATAAAAGAGTTTATAAAATTATCTTTTGTTGCAATTGTTGAATTACAACTACTCTTTAGACTAAGCTTTTTAAGAAATAACCTACTAGAAAAGCCAGAATTGCAGCAGCTCCTCCAATAATTAGAGTTTCCATTGCAGACCTAATAGGATGTTTCTTTATAACATCTCCTTTAATGCCTCCGACAAGCAATAAAGCAATAGCAGTTAGGACAGATGAATAAAGAAATTTATTATCATTTATGGAATGAAATAAAAGCGCTTGGACAAATGATAATAGGGGGATAATTCCTATTACAATAAAAGATAGGAAAGTTGCAAGACCTGTTTTCCATGGGTGTTTTCCTAATTTAACAAATTCTTTGTAATCTTGATGGGAACGATGTATTTCTGTTTGCGATTTTGTCGAAAGATAATTTGAAACAGCCATTGAAAATCCATCTGCAATAAGATTTGCAAATCCAAGAATTAAGATTACTGCTGAATTCAGGGATGCACCAATTGCTCCAGCAACTACAGCAAATGTTGTGACTGCGCCATCTATGCCACCATAAACAAATTCAGGAAGATATTTGCGTTCAAACATAATTACTTATGTAAGAGTGATTTTATAAAAGTTGGTATTTTCATTATTATAATTATTTCTAAATAAAAATGAAAAGGCTTATAAAACTCTATATCTTATGAGAAATATGGAAAAAAGAGGAGTTAGCGATGTTATCACGACTGTTTTAATTATCTTGTTAGTATTAGCGGCTGTTGCAATAATTGGAGGAATTATATTAAAGAATCTTGGCGATGCTACAGAGAAAATAGAAGCGGGTTTCAATACAGTTAGCTTTGATGTTAAAGGTGTGAAGGTTAATAAAGATATAGGTCTCGTCAGTTTTAATCTTGTTAGAAATGCAGGGCAGGGTAATGTTAAAGGATATAATGTGGTAATTGAAGATTCTACTGGTCAGAGATTTGTGCAGAAAATTACACAGCCAATTGCAGAATTGGAAACAAAAGCAGTCGATGTTTGGTATAATAAGACAATATTGAAAGATGTAGCTAAAGTTTCTGCGTCGCCAATTATTGGAACAAGCACAGGGAAAGAATATTTTAGCGAAATTAGCTCTAGTTATAAAGTAAGTGGAAGCGAGCCGATTGCTACACCTTCAGGTCTCGTTGGATATTGGAAGTTTGATGAAGGCAGTGGGACGACAGCTAAGGATTCGAGTGGAAATGGATTAGATGGAACTATAAATGGAAATCTTAATTGGTTAGATAGTAATTCTTGTAAAGTTGGAAAATGTTTTAATTTTCTTTCAGGAAATTGGATGGATATTTTAAAATCTCAATCAACTTTAAATGAGTGGAGTGTTGTTGCATGGGTTAAGTCTCCTTCAAGTACACCAAAAGGATATCAATTACTTTTTAGTTTTAATGATAAAGAAACTCTTCCAAGAGTACAATTGTCTAATGGAATTTCGGGCACTTCTAGTAATCCATTGATTTATCTTAACTGGAATCCTGGTCTATCTTATTATTCTTATGCTTCAGTCAATAATGACGTAAGAAACAATAATTGGAGACATATTACTTTTGTATTTAAGGAAGATTCTGTTAGTCCTATATTGAGGATTTATCTCGATGGGACAGATATTTCTGGGAGCGTTTCAAGAGCAGGTACCGCTACTCAAACAGCTTTTTCTGGAAATTGGAGAGTTGGGAGTAGTTTATCAGATTATAATTTAAATGGGGCTATTGATGAACTAATGGTATATAATAGAGCTTTAACGCCTGAAGAGGCTATAGCTATTACAAAAATATAATTTTATGCCGTCCGCAAGAAAACTTACAGCTTTTTAAGCTGTAGATGAATTGCGGCAAAGTTTTTCTATCTGAATTACTT
>JACPLS010000003.1 GCA_016186375.1 Candidatus Pacearchaeota archaeon | reverse complement strand
TAAACAATCCTCAAAAAATTAATTCTCCATAGTAGTAAATTTACCTCTTACCCTCCTTCTCTCCAATAACTTTCATATGTAATTCATGCATTCTCTTCAAAAACGATGCTCTATCTTCCATCTTTATCAAATCACTTCTTCCCTGCAACATCAAATTCAATCCAAATGGAGAAACAATAGGCGTCCTGATTTTTTTTACTTTTATTTTCCCTTGTTCTATCCATTCCAGTACTCTTTTTGCATTTTTAATATCCATTAAATCCTCAAAAACCTCTCTTCTGGCCTCTCGCAAAATTGGAAACTCATTACTAATTTTCCTTACAGCACTGAGTAAAAATCCAGAGTGCATATGTTGTTTTCCAACGCTCTTTTCCCTTCCCTTATATTTTCGTAATATCATTAGTGAGCGGGCGGCGCAATGCCGGAACCTTCTCTGTAAGATTTCTGTTTTTTCAATAGCTTCTTTTAATATCTCTTCCACATTCTTACTGCTTACTGCCCCAATTATTTTATTTTCATTTAACTCTTCTCCTCCAATAAAAAACCCATTATCGTTTATTCCCATTTCAACATCTCTATGCCTTAAACGAGCAGCAGCAAATCCAAATGCTCGTGCAAGTGCGTCATTGACTCTCCTCCCATATAAGCTGTGGAAAAGCAAATACTCTTTTTCTTCCTTAAATTTCTCCACAATCAATAATGATTCATGAGGCACTTCAGAAAATTTCTCCTGTTCCAGAAAATAATCATATATTTCTTCTGCAATATGTTTTTCACAATAAAAATATCCCATAATGAAATCAACACACAATTCTTTCTGTTTTAATTTTTCTTTTATAATTTTTCTAATTCTTCCAATATCTAATGTAACTTCAAAACTTAATGGCAGCATTTCAGAAAACCAAGAAGGAATAGTAGGGTTCTTAGTCACTCCACTCCTAACATAAGCTTTCATCCCTCTCGAAAACAAAAATTGGTATTTCGCTCCACCCAAAACAAAAATATCGCCTCTTTTCATTCTTTCCAAAAAAGATTCATCGATTTTTCCAACAGTCTGTCCATTATCTCCGCCAGATTGAACAACAACATTAACAAATCCTTCTTCAGGGATAGTTCCAACATTAGTCATATAGATCACTCGAGCAAGCATTCCTCTTTTCCCAATCTTTTTCTCTTTTTCATCATACCATATTTTGGCATAAACATTTCTATGTTCCAAAGCATATTCTCCAGCCAAATAACTGACAACATCTAAAAAATCTTCCTTTGTCAAAGTTTCATAACAATAACTCTTTCGAATTACATCCAACATTTCATCAACATCCCAAATTCTACTTATTGCCATGCCGTAAATTTGCTGAGCTAATACATCAAGAGCATTCTTAGGAATATCGGCTCTCTCTATCTTTCCTTCCTTCATGTTTTTCATTAGGACAGAACACTCAACAAGGTCATCTCTATCCAGAACAATAAATTTTCCTTTAGGATTAGCATGTAATTGATGGCCTGCCCTCCCAATTCTCTGTAGTGCCCTAGCAACCCCCTTAGGCGACCGTAGCATTATGACTAAATCTATGCTTCCAATATCAATTCCCAATTCAAGTGATGTACTCGAAACAACAACTTTCAATTCCCCTTTTCTCAACTTATCTTCAATTTCAAATCTCTTTTCTTTACTCATAGAGCTATGGTGTGCTCCGATTAGCCCAACATATTTTTTCGGGAAATGCATATCTAAATAATGTATAATTCTTTCAGTTGCAGCGCGGGTATTAGTAAAAATAAGTGTTGTCTTGTGATATTGAATTAACTCGTCCAATAATTGATATAATTTCCTTTGGTTTTCAATATTTTCGGCTTCTAATATACTTTCTCCAGGAAAATCTAAGCCAATTTCAATTTTTTTCATCAATTTTACATTAGCAATTAAACAATCTCTCTCATTTCCAACCAAAAACCTAGCAATTTCTTCCAAGGGCGAGATTGTGGCGCTAAGCCCAATCCTAACAGGTTCAATAAGGCTGTAATTACAAAGCCTTTCAAGAGTCAATGAAAGATAAACTCCTCTTTTATTAGTTGTTGCATGAATCTCATCAACGATAATGAATTCAAGTGCATTAAGACTCCCAACGAATTTTTCCGTGGTCAGTACGATAGCTAAACTTTCAGGTGTTGTGACAAAAATATGTGAAATTTTTTTAGCTTGTTTTGCTCTTTCACTTGCCTCTGTATCTCCTGTTCGAAGCCCGACTCTAATTTCTTGTATTTTTTTTCCTTTCGTATCAGCAAGTTCTTTAATTTCTTTAAGAGGGGTGATGAGATTCACAAAAACATCACCGCTAAGTGCTTTTAATGGAGAAACATAAACAGCATAAGTTTTGTCTTCCAATTCATTTTTTAATGCTAGTTCAACTAAATAATTAATAATTCCTAAAAAGGCAGTCAATGTCTTCGTGCCCCCGGTGGGAGCACTAATCAAAATATTCCTTCTATCATGAATTTGCTTAACTCCATAAAGCTGTGTTAAACTAAATTCCTTAAATCTATTGAAAAACCATTCTCCAACTAACGGATTTAGCATACTCTTAACTTCCTCTGCGCTACTAGCCTCAATATACTTTATTTCTCCTTTCATCTCCATCCATCTATACTTAAGGTTTATATTTCTTTACTTTCACTATAAAATACTCAGAAATTATTAGTTACTCTATTATTTTATAAACGACACTATATGGATCGGAGTAAATTTTCTCAAAACCTTCAATTTCATGTAATTTTAAGAGGTGATACATAAAAGATTCATGATCTAAACCGCAAGAACCTTCTTGCTTAATAAAGCAACTTTTATTACTCCAAGTACAATCTTCTTCGCCTATTTTAGAAGAGCATCTAAAATAATTTAAAGCAGGCTCTTTAAATGAAACTCCCCCCTCTTTCAAAACAGCCCAACCATACTTATACGCAGAATCACTTAGAAAGATATATCCGGAATTTTTCTTTTTCATAATTTGTTTAGTTTCTTGAGGAAGATGGGTAGAGAAAGCTAAAGCGAGCTCTTTTATATTTCCATCTGAAACATATTCCTCCCCAGTTTTTAATGAATAATTATTAAGAGTATATATTTGAGCATATTCTTCAGAGGGAGTAAAAAGTACGACTTCTCTTTGAGCAAATGCCCGTATAGTGTGGGCCTCTTCCCACCAAGTAAATATCACGGCGTCTTTAGGAACATTATTCTTTATCCATTCATATCCAACAACATAATTAGACAGATTACAACTGTTATAGGAAGTAACATCACTAAATTCTTTTCCTTTCCTTCCATTCATAGCTAAATGTGCATCCAGAAGATTTAGGTTTTTCGATATTAATCCAGAATATACCCATTATGATAATTAATAGTATAAGTCCGCCTAACAATACAACCCATCTATTCCAACCCATGCCTTTAAATAATTCGTTCAATTTAAATATTTATGCCAACTATATCAAAAGTAAAAAAAGACAAGATTTCAGAGCAAATTCTCCATTACTTATTTACCATATCGCCATCTAGCTCTTTCACAGTTTCCGTTGCTAAAGAAATAGCTCGCGATGAAGAGTTTACAAAATCTCTTCTTAAAGACCTTCAAACAAAAAACCTCACAGTCTCAATAAATAAAAACCCCCAAGGAAAGGATTATTCCAAGCGAATAAGATGGCGCTTATCAAATGATGCTTTTCAAGCCTATAAAAAATACCAAAACAACACACCATTACAAGAAACAGTTAAGATCCCAACCACTGAAACTCTGAAAAAACAAACCTCTCCATCCTATATTTCATAAATATTCAATATTCTAGGTCTAAACCTTTGATCCTAACTTTTTTCTCAGCTCTTTCTTCCCCTTCAAGGACATAACGATGAGGAATCTTTCTTTCAACAAAGTCATAAAAAAGATCACCTGTTTGTTTCAACCAATTCTTAAGAAAATATTTTTTTCTATAGTGGGGACTATCACATGTACCAGCGATTCCCGGCATAAAAAAAACCCTCTCTGTTGCTTCTCCTATCATCCTATAAATTTTATCTTGAGCAATTTTAGTAGCAATTCCTACCAATGCTCCTTCGATAATCAAACCAATTAAACTTGTTTTTTTCATATCCTATCTATAATTCTTAACAATATAAACCTTTTTATATTTCACTTTACTTATAAAAATATGGTCGACCAAATAAAAGAAGCTTTTCAAAAAGTTAAAGATGACATATCCTCGCTAAAAGAAAGTATCGCTTTAATTTCATCAGAACTTCTCGAATTAAAAAAATTATCTTATGAACAATCCTCAAACTCTCAATCATACCAACAAACCAAAAAACCATCATTACAACAAACACAATCACCAACACATATTCCAACAGATTCTTTATTCCAACAAACCAACCAACAGAAAACTCCAACACATAATTTAACCGAACATTCTATATTGCCTTTAAAAGCCTTAAAAGACCCAAATAATATGATTTCCACAGGAAATGAAGGGGTTCCAACAAACCAACCAACAAACCAACCAACAAACCAACACATATTCCAACACATCAGAATTGAAGAAAATAATCAAAACAAAATTCCCAAATCCTACGATACTTTAGAATCTATTGATAAAATATCAGAAATTTTGTCTTCCCTAGACTCAATTAAGAAAGAAGTTCGCTTTAAATTCAAAAAACTTACACTACAAGAAATGACTATATTTACATCTATTTACCAATTAGAAGAAAAAGGACTTCTACCAGATTACCAAATTCTAGCCCAAACACTCAATTTATCAGAGATCTCAATTAGAGACTATATAAGAAAACTCATATCAAAGGGAATTCCGATCATAAAAACTAAAGAAAACAATAAGAAAATTATCCTCGGAATAAACCCCGATTTAAAAAAAATAGCCTCTCTAGAGGCTATTCAAATGCTCCGTGAAATTTAATAAATAACTAAATTATAAGAAAATCGGTTAAACGAAAATCTCCAATATAAAGCACATGCTAAATAACTAATTTTCTAAAAAGCTCTAATTCAGCATCCATAAACCCCATTAAGCAATTTTAAGCTAATTCTCCTTAATTATTCTCATCAGAAAAATTGTTTCATTATTGCAATTTTTCCTCACTTTTCATCTTTTTCTTTAATAATTTTTTAATTATTATTTTTTCTAATTCTCGCTTTTTACCTATTCCAATAAAAATTAAAAATCCAAATTAAATAACTCTCTTTTACATATTTTTTCAATTTCATTACATTATTACAACTCTCACTTTTCATCTTTTTCATCAATTTCATTTCCATTTTCATTATTAACACGAACCTTCTTATTCTTTCCAACTCTCACTTTCGCATATTTTACAAGTTTTTCTCTAATAAGCTCAGGAATATAAACTCTCTTTTTCCCATTTTTTTCACTTATTTCTTCAATCAAACCTTCACTTTTCTGTTTTATTGAATTTATTTGTCCCCGTATTGTAGATCTCTCTTTTCCTAATACAAGTGCTAAATCCTCATAACTTAATTTCATTTCGCTATTTGCAATTGTAAAAATTACCAATCTTTCATTAGCGCTTAATCCTTTTAAAATTCCGTAAAAATTGCCTGTTTGAACAGCTGTTTGAACAGCTTTTTCAATACCTTCAACAGCTGTTTGTTTAGCATAAACAGGCGTTTTTTCAAACAGCTGTTTGTTTTTTACACTTTCACTTACCAAGAATATTCCTTCCTGAAGGGAGGCTATCGCATCTTTTATCGTCGTTAGCTCCATTTTTAATTCATTTACTTGATCCAACAGCTGTTTATCAGCGCCATCAAGGTGTTTGATCCACTTTCCAACAACATCAATATCTTTTTTAACAGAATTAAAGCCTTCTTGAGTTTTTTCTTCTAATTTCTTATTCCTATTTCCAAAAATCCATTCAAACATAAATCTACTACAACTCTTATAGTTTATAAATATTGCGTTTTTAAGGTCTAATAACACCATCTCCTATTTAAATTATTTATTTCGTTTTAACTCAATAAACAGCTATAAAAATAATTTAAACACCCCAAACAGGTAAACAAACAGCTGTTTAAACAACCTTAAACAGCCCCTATCGTCGATAGGACAAAATTCACCTTTAGTCTCTAAAATCTCACATTTTTCAAAAACAAAAAGTTTATATATAACCTATACTATAATATACTATCGCCTCTTTTTCCCAGGAGAAGACGTTTAATCTCGCTGTTCTTTATGCACAGATTAAACCTCTTCTTCATGGGTTATCTCTTCCTTTTCAATCCGAAAATTCTTCATGTCCTTCACTTATTTTATTTTAAAACTTTTTAAAAAAAGAAAAGGTATTTAAATACATCTTTCTTAATATTATAAGTATTTTTGATTTTGAAAGGAGGTAAAATATGGCAAAATTAACCGCTTGGCTCGTTACTCTTGTCGGAGTTCTATTGCTTCTACCACTAATCGGAGTTAACGTAGGAGCCGTTCTTTCGGCTTGGCTTATCGCTTTAGCATGGTTGTTCGTAGGAGTCGGGAAGCTTGTTAGGAATTATTCTAGAAGAAAGTAATTTTTCCTAGATTTTTAACACAGAATTTAAATAATTAAAGATTTTTTCTAATTTTATGACTCCAAAACAGATAGAAGTATCTATCAGAGAAGGAACGTTCAGAGAACCCGTACAAACAGAATTAACTTTATTTTCAAGTGACCAACCTCTTTATATTCATAATGGTTCGTTAGTCAAATATTCACCTCCTTCAGAGACTCTGTTAGCCAAATTTCCTAATTGTAATGATAAAGATTTTAATAAAATTCATCATCCTTCACATCGTGATCATTCTTCATATAACAGAACCATAATCGCCCAACACAGAAGGCAAATAAGAGCAATTCAGAGACAAGAAATGCGTGAAATATTACAACAATACCCTCTTACTCAAACTCCAGCAGAAGTAAGAGATTACATTGAACAACACTTAGCTCTTTTTCCTCCAGATTGATTTATTAATTTCCCAAATATACATAAAACTTTATAAACTCTCTTTCTTTTTTTCACGAATTCAAAAGAGGAAAATATAAATGACTATTTACGGATCACTTTGGCACTCTGATGATATTTTTTGTCATCGATGTCATAAAAATCTTAAGGGAATCTGTCTAAAAAGTATGGAAATGTCAATGAAAAATACTTCTCTCAATCTATGTGCAAACTGCATTGCAGAAATTGCCTACGAAACAAAAGATTTCAGAAATTAATAAAATAAATTTTAATAAACCCAAAATGAATCTATACAATTATCAAATTTCTCGAGAATATAAGAGTTATAGACATATTTTTCAAGGTATAGATTCTAATCTTCTTAGAGAAGCCCTCGAATACCATAGAAAAGACCGAACCCTCACATCCACTTTTCTTCTAAGCATAGGTTTTATTAATGAATCTCTTCATATTTTAGCTCTTGAAGATGAATTATTACAGAGAGACAAACAAAATCCATTTCAATTAAAATAATAGTAAATTAAGCTTAAACTTTTTAGCGTTTCTTAAAACTTTAATAGTTCGTTTTAACTTTAAAATCCACCTTCTCAGTAAAATAATAGCCTAATTGTCTGGAGGCGCGAAGCGCCGACCGCGCCAGACCGAAAGAATTATTAACTCATAATCATATGTCTTGCTATGGAACAAGTACAAAAATCATTAGAAGACGTTTATCATCGTTTAATTGCCTTAGAAAATATCTTAAAATCAAAAGGAATTTATATAGAAAAGCACAAAGATTTAACCATAAAGGAAGACGACGAAGGGGAAATGACAGATGAGTTTAAGGCAAAACTTGAAAAAGCAAGACAAACTCCGGAATCAGAATATATCGGTCACGAAGAAGTAAAAAAAAGAACACTTAGCAGAAAAAAATGACATATTTGCTAAAATGGTCAAAAATAGCTCTCGAAGATTTAGATAAATTACCTCAAAATATTATTGATAGAATATTAAAGAAGCTAGATCAGGTAATAGAAAATCCAAAGCACTTTATAGAGGGATTATCTGAAATGCCCGTTGATAAAATAAGAGTAGGAGATTATAGAATTCTTGTTGATTTGATTGAAAAAGAAAAGATATTATTAATTAGAACGTTAGGCCATAGAAAAAACATTTATAAAAAATATAAAACAGAATAAGCTTAATATTTTTCCCTTCGCTAAAAACTTTCAGCATACAAGAGCAACCGAAATGTTTATATATCAATGATACTTCTGTATAGACATGGCAGTTGAAGTAAAACTCAAGAGATGGGGAAATTCAATGGCTGTGATTGTGCCGAGTATTCTCGTCGAACAAAAGAACATGAAAGAAAATGATAAGATTCTTATCGAAATAGTTAAGAAAGCAGACCTTTCAGATGTCTTTGGCATGATTAAAAAGAGGAAAATGTCCGGTCAGGAGGCGAAAGACATGGCACGAGAGGGATGGGATTAGACAAGAGTTTTTTCTTTGATACCTATGCTTTATATGAAGTTCTTCATCAGAACCCAAATTATCAAGAATACTCTACCGACGTAAGTATTATCACAACAAAACTCCAACTCATGGAACTGCATTATATCCTCTTAAGGATTTATGGAAAAGAAGAAGCAGATAGAGCATTTGAGAGATTTAAGGAATTTTGTGTTGAGATTGACGACGAAACAATCAAACAAGCAACAACTTTTAGGCACAAACATCATACCCGAAAGCTTTCATATATCGATTGCATTGGTTATGTTCTCGCAAGGAAATATCAAGTTCATTTTCTTACAGGAGACGAGCAATTTAAGGATTTCGATGGTGTGAAGTTTGTGAAGTAAGGCGATCTTGTGATAGTTCGTTTTAATCCCCTCAATAAAATATTAGCCTCATTAAAAGGAGGTGCGAAGCGCCGAAATGCGCGAAACCGAAAGAGTTAAAAAGTAAAAAAATAGAAAATTTTATGGCAAATAGTTTTTTTTACATAAATATTAATAGGGCTTCAAGAGCAGAAGAGTTTATTCAAGAATTTGTAAAAAGATTTGAAGGTGGAGAAGTTACTATTCCACAAAATTATAATTTAGAAGATGATGGAATCAACATATATGAAGTTCCTCCAGGAATAGTTATAGTAAAGAGAAAACAGGTAATGAAGGGAGCAGGAACTATAACAAGATATGATATTATTGGAGGAGACTATTCAGATGATGGAAGATTAAGAAAACAAGCAATAGTGTCTCAATTGGAGAATATTCTTCAAGAAAAGGGAGAATAAGTTCAGTTCGCATAAGCTTTCTTAGCCGAACTTTTCAACCCCCTTTTCACTCTAAAAGTTCGTTTTTTTTGCCGTTTTCTAAAAATTTTAATTAATTTTTGAGGAATAGAAAGGATTATATACTCTTTTCTATGCGGGCTTTTATGATAACTCTCGAAAGATATGAAAGAATTAGAGAAATGCTAAAGAAGAGAGCGTCATCAGTAGCAGAAAAATATTCCATAGGGCTTGGAGGGATGAATAGTTATACAGATCTAACAAATTTATTAGGACCATCACTATATAGTCTCGGACAAGATTTTTTTGAGAAAAATTGCTCTATTTATTTAAACAGTTTATGGGCAATGAGAAGATATCTTAGACTAATAGAAGAACACTCGTCTTTTAGAAAAGAAGAGAGTTTACCTTTCATAGATAAAGATTTCACTTGCGCTTTTCCAGATATTATGAGAAAAGCAGAGAAAATGAGATTAGGAAGCCCATTAGCTTATTATGTTCATAAGTCTGCGGAAAGACTCAAACAAAAAAAACAGAGCGATTCTCTTTCTACCTAATCTTCCTCTCATCTCCAAAAACTTTCAGCACAATAGAAAAACAAAACATTTATATATAGATATATAGTTCATTATATATGGCGGAAGAATCAACCATTCTTTTAAATAAGAAGGTTATTGAAAAGATTAAGGAAGCAAAAGAGTATCCGAAACAGACATATAATGAAATACTTGAAAAAATGGCTAGGTTATTTACCGATATAAAAAAACAAAGAAAAAAGCAATATGATCAGTTTTTACATGAAATTCAGAAATCTAAGATGAAAGAATTATGGGATAACGAGTACGACGAATTAATCTCGGAAAATATGAAAATGTCCGAATCCGCCTTTGCAGAGTCTTGGAATTCTAAAGAGGACGAGGTCGCGTTCGCTTATTTACAATGAATTTTAGAAAATACGATATAGTTTTGGCTTTGTTTCCATTTACAGATTTAACAGAAGCAAAAAAACGTCCAGCTCTCGTTATAAAAGAGTTAGAAGGAGAAAATATTATTGTTTGTCAAATAACTACAAAAAGACATAGCTTTTCTAAATATGAAGTACCTCTTAAGAAAGAGCATTCGGAAGGAGATATTAGGTTTGATTCGTATATATATTTTGATATAATTGCCACACTAAATAAGAAGGTTATTGAAAAGAAAATAGGCTATGTAAAAGATGGTAAAACAAGGAAAGAAATAGATGAAAAACTGCATCTTATCTTAAACTAACATGAAAAGAATATCTCTGTTAACAAAAACACTAAATGGAAAACGAGTGAATGTTTGTGATTATGGAGGAATTTGCACAAATAAAGCATATAGAGAAGTTTATCCAATGCTTCTCAAAAGGAAATTCAAAAAGAGAGGTTGGAGTTACTTATGTAGAAAACATTTTCAGCAGGAATTTAAGAGATTTAAGGGAAAATTGCCTTATTCTACCTTAGATCACTAATTTTCAGGGCGCCAAAAACTTTCAGTGTTTTAAGTACACTCTCTATATCCTATTGCAATCTCTTTATCCGCATTTATTGTCAGTTTCCAGTCTAGCTTTATCAATTCCTGTACAGCAGGATTCTTTGTATTGAGCTTGTAAAGGTTTGATTTTCCAACACGTCGCGTTTTAATGACAATGTTATTTCTAACCAACTTATCCCAAAACGTCTGTAATGTGGAATAACTCACGCCAGCGTTTTTTGCGATTTCAGTTAATGGATAGTCAAATTCAGCGAAAGAAATTAAGAAATCAAGTACCTTAATCATAGGACTATTTCCAAATACTTCAACAAATACACTATTTTCCATCAACGCACTTTGAGCGCCGACCGCGCGCAAATAGAAAGTATTAAATTCTAATTCATCATGTCAAAATAATGCATATTGAATTTACAGATCATGCACGAGAAAGGATGAAAAAGAGGAATATTTCAGAAGATGAAGTTATCAACACAATAAAATATCCTGAAAAAACAGAAAAAATTGACGGTATTTATTATGTTCAGAAAAGCCTTGGCAGATTTACACTCCATGTAGTTTTTATAAGAGAAAACTATATAAAAGTCATTACACTCTATCCAATATGAAAATTACATATGACAAAGATGCCGACGCAATATATGTCCAACTATCAGACAAGAAGTTTAGCAAGTGTAAAGAGATAGACAGAAATACAATTCTCGATATTGATGAAGAGGGTAATGTTATTGGAATCGAACTTTTGTTTGTTTCAAAACGTTTTCAAAAAATACCGCAAAATATAAACATAGAGAGTCTTTCTGCCCATTAGACCTATACAATGAAAGGAAAAATGAGTATCTATTATGATGAAGAAGGGGATTATTTAGAAATTTATATAGAAAATTCTAGTCCTACATATGGGAAGAAATAGAAGAAGATATCACTCTCTTCAGAAAAGAATCAACAGGAGAAGTCGTTGGCATAGGGATAGCAAGTTTCAAGAAACGAACAAAATCCCTTCAAGATCTAAAGTTAAACCTTCCATTTGAAATTAATTTCTCTTCTCTTACAACAGCATAATATTCTTAGTAGGTATGAGATCTCTAGTTGGTTTAATTTCATAGTGCGTATTCTCTCAAAAAATAATTACCTTACTGTCAAGAGGCGCGAATCGCCGTTCGTGCAAACAGAAAGATATAAATTACGCGATCTTCTTCAGACACAATGGATTATGTTTTCGAAATAATCGACAAAACAGGCAGAAAAGTTCATCTTACAAAAGAACGCTGGACGCACATCACTTCACCGAATTCGCAACATCCATACATGGCTAACTACTTCGAGGAAATAAAAGAAACACTGAAAGCTCCAGCTTTTATTATATTACATTCTCTTGATAACACAAAAGCGAATTATTACACTTATATCAAAAATGAAAAGGCATATTTATTAGTAGGAGTTAAATATTTAAACGGAGAAGGTTTTGTTACAACTGCCTTTCTTACTAGAAAGATCAATAGAAAACCATGAAAAAAAATATTACCTTATATTATGATAAAGAAGCAGATATTTTAGAGATAACACTCGGAGATCCTTCCTCCTGTATATTTGACGAGCTCGAAGAAGGCATTT
>JACPLS010000033.1 GCA_016186375.1 Candidatus Pacearchaeota archaeon | reverse complement strand
ACCCTCTTTTTTCTAATGATTCAAGAACATCGTAAGTCCTTGACCTAGGAACTCCAGAAAGGTCCGCAACTTCTCTCGCAGATGCTATGCCTTTGGAAAGTAAAGCAAGCCACACCTTAGTTTCATAAATATTAAGATTGAAGTATTCTTTTATGTGCTTTACTAAATCAGTTTTTATTATCATGATATAGTGATGAAATAAGGGGTATTTAAATCTTTCGTTTGATGCTATTTAAAAGTTACAACAAGAAAGGTTTAAAAAGCTGTGCGGGAAGATTTATGTATGATAATAGAAGAAACTGAAAGAAAAATTCAAGATGCTGAAACTTTGTTGAAAAAGTTAGAAAGAGTTGAAAAATTTTCAAATAAATATGAACTGACGCCCTCGAGAGAGACAAAAAAATTAGTAGAGTCTATGGGGCTTTTTGCAGATAGCATTCAGAAAATTGAAAATCCGACAACTTTGGACCTATTATTCCTATCTGAACTAAAAAGAAGACTTGATGGAGAAGCTGCTTATTTGGAACATAGGTTAAGTGGAGAACTTTATGATTTTAATACTGTAGTGAATATTTTGGGAATTCCGCAAGAAGACATTCTTTTTTTAAGGCCTTGGCTAGAGGCAAATAAAGAAAAAACACAAGAAGCAGTTGAAAGATTATTTCATTCAAGAGATATAGAAGGATACGAATTGCCCTTAGCATCTGACATTCCTAGTGTAAGAAGACAAGTTGAAGAATTTGCAGGTGCACATATACAAAGATATCATAAAACACTGGGTAAATTTTTTCATGGTTTAACTAAAGTAGGAGCTTTTTTAAGAGATATTAATGCAGCCCCAACAACTCAAGAAAGATCTTATTTTAACTCTTTAACTAATACTCTTGCTATAAGTATCTCTTCAATTTGTTTTTCTAAAGAAGATGGAATTCTTCATGTTAAAGAGAAAGAATTAATTAGGATTTATGGACATGAAGGAATGGGACATGCTTTAAATTATTTTATTACAATATCAAATGGATTGCCATATTTTTTAACACATCGCTCTGCATTAACAAGTTCAACAGCAGAATCAGTTGCTCAGTTTTATGAAAATGTCTTGCTTGAAGATTTAAAAAAATCACAGGAGACACAAAGGGCATTGGGTATAGAACACAAATTTGCTGAGATATATCAAGAAACAAAAGACACAGAACAATTAGAGGAATATAGGAAAAGAATATTTCAGTATGGAATTTCTGTATTAGGAAATAAAAGCTTAGGTGAACCTAATAATCCTTCTGTACTAAAAAAGAAAGCAGACTTGATTTATGAAGTAGCAATTGATAAAAGTGGAGTTCAAAGTTGGATTCAAAGCAATAGATATAATTTTGATTCTGACGGAAACTTAAATCCTAAACTTGTTAGTGAATTAAGATATTGTGCTAGACCCGTTCATAGAGCATTAGAAGAATTTATCAAATGTGGCATAAACTATGATGAGAAAGGAAGAGACATAATTGATAGTACTTTATTAAAAGGATTATGGACTCCAATTGGATTTGTTGACAATGCTAGATTAATAGCTGGATTAAATAATTAAGGAAAGCCAAAGAGATGTAATTGAAGAGGATTATAGCATATAAGCAATTGCCAGAGCGACAAAGCAGCCTGCTGAAATGAAAGGCATGGCGGGATAAAATTTGCCTTTTTCTGAATAATAGAATAATAAACCTAAGGCGAGAGTTGCTCCAATTGAAATTAATAATGCCGGAATTAGACCGAGAGTTCGAAGAACAACTCCGGATAGAATTATTGGAAATATGACGTCGCCGCCGCCTAGGATTGCAACGCTCATTTTTATCTTTCTTGATTTAAGCTTAGACTTAAGATTTGCTTTTGCTTGCTTAAATTTATTCATTAAATCTCGCTCTTTCTTTCCTAAATAGGGAATGAAAAATCCCGAGAAGACTCTGACTTCTTGTATCTGGAATTTTGCCATTTTTTGCATGAAACCTGTATGCCATACAGCATAAATGTCGTATACTGAAATAATTACCAAAAGAATGATTATTGTCCAAATGCTCAAGAGAGGAACGAAGATTGCGGCTAATCCTGGATAAATCAAAAGCTCTGTTATATTGTGGACTATAATATTTCTCTTAAAAACCTTAAAATATGCTAGAGGAAGTGCGAAAAGAAGGGCAACAAGAGATGAATATTTTATTCCTATTAGAGGAGCATTAATTGTCAGACCTAGAGCAAGAATAATAACAAAAAAGAACCAATATCTTATTATTAAAACCGCACCATATTTCATAAATATAAAAATTACTGCTATTGCTATTATTAGAGAAATAATTATTGAAATTAGATTTATTTTTGGGTCAGTATCTTGAGGGGGCTCTAGGCCATAAGGAAGATTGTGGTCAGTAATATTTACAATGTTTCCTTCCTCATCTTGAGCTTGCTTTATTTTTGGGGCATAAGCTCCCAGTACAGCTAACCCAATTAGCTGTGTAATAAAAAACATTGCTAATAAAAGAAAAGTTATTTTCCATGTATGTTTCATATTCTCATATATGGAAAAAAGGTATTTAAGTGTTTGGAAAAAGATTTTAAATAATTTTTTTACTAGCAATTAAATTTTTTTCGGACTGGCTTCGCCAGTCTTTGAAAACACCCCAAAAGCACGATAGTACCTGTTGTCGACCCAGACGCCAATGCCCAATCTGTAACTGTCCTCGCCCAACACGGAGGCCCATTGAACAGGTGAAGAAATTGAATTAATATCGACACCGTATATCCAAAGTTTCTTTCCTTTATCAAAAGCTGTTTTTGCAAAAAGTTCTGCTCCTTCTGGTGTTAATTTTGTTTGTGCATAGTTATCCTTAGCGAAAGTGTCTTTTGTATGTTCTCCTAATTTGTGTTTGCTTTCTGGAATGAACTTTGAATTTTCATTTTTACTAACATACACTCCTTCTTCATTTTGGACCCACACATCACTATTAGAAAGATCCGGAACTTGCATTTTATTTATGAAACATTCTCCCTGAAGATCGTTTTCAACTAAAACTCCAGAGAGTGAAGGGTCAAAACTAAATGTTTTTTTAGGAATCCATAAATTTCTTACTGAAACTCTTGTATAACCACCTTGAAAACAATCTTTTCTGACATCTTGCCATTCTGACTCTTTTCCATTATATGCTCCATATGTTAAAAGAGCTAATTCAAGACCTTCTGCTGGTCTTAGCTCCGTATCATGATTAATAGCTGTAAAGCATTCTTGTTGCGTTCCTTGAACTGGAGGATAAGCGAATTTTACTAAAACATTGTTGTATTTTGTTGTGAGCCATGTTCTTCCTCTTTGAACTTCAAGTTCTATTTGATTATCCATAAAATTTTTTTGCAACTGATGTATTTAAATCTTATGTGGAAAAATTATTTACTGTTTAGGAGATATTATTTCAGTCTTATTGTCTCTAGATTTCTTGGAACGACAGTTTCAATTTTGTGCTGTTTGTAGAGAGAAGAGGCAAGATCTAGGCACTTTGAGACTTCTCCGTGATTTACTAAAATCTTTTTTTGCTTTTGATTCATCCTACTAATATATTGAATTAGTTCATTCCTTCCTGAATGAGCTGAAAGACCACTAAGAGTCTGAACTTCTAATTTTACCTGAATTTTTCCTCCGCTTTCTCCTGCTAAAAATACTTCTTTTGTTCCTTCCTGCACTTGCCTTCCTGTAGAGCCGAGGGCTTGATAACAACCGAACACGATTAAATTATTTGGATTATCTGCTAAGTTTTTAAAGTATTCAACTGAAGCTCCGCCTACTAACATTCCTGAAGTTGCAATTATTATACAATGACCTCCCTCAATAACTTCTTTTCTCTCTGTTGGACTTCCAACTCTCTTAAAGATATCTGAAATAAAAGGATTGTTGTCCTGGAAGATTTGGTTTCTTACAGAAGAGCTAAGGAAATCTGGATATGCTGTATGAATTGCTGTGATGTCCCAGATCATGCCATCAATATAAACAGGAACTTTTGGTAGAGTGTTTGTCCTAATTGCTTCTTCAACTCTAAGAAGGGTTTCTTGCGCGTGCCCTAGGCCAAGTTCAGGAAGAAGAATCTTTCCTCCTCTTTCGATTGTCCGCTTCGCCATTTCAATGAATTTATCTTCTGCCTCTTTTCTTGGTGGGAGGAGATCGTCTTTTCCTCCATATGTTGCCTCAATTGTCAACGTTTCAATACGAGGAAAATGATTAACTGCAGGATCAAGTAAGCGAGTTTTCCCATATTTTGTATCTGCTCCATAAACAAAATTATGCAGCCCATTTCCAATGTTAATATGGACTTGTGCAGAACCAAGTACATGACCTGCATTATAGAAAGTAATCCTCATATCGGGTGTGATATCATAAACAACCCCATAGTCAAGAGAAATTGAATGCCTAACCATTTCTTTAATGTCCTCTGCTTTATATAATGGTGAAGATGCTTGTTTATAAGCGACACCGATAAAATCGAGTGCGAGAAGAGCAGAAATATCTCTCGTTGGCTCTGTTAAATATACTGGCCCCCTATATCCCATCTTAAACATATAAGGAATCAAAGCAGAATGATCAGTGTGTGCATGTGATAAGATTATGGCATCTATAGAATTAATGTCGCCTATCTCTGAGATATTTAAATAAGGAAAGCGCTCTTGACCTTCTGCAATGGCTGGATTTATCCCGCAATCTAAGAGAATTTTTGAATTTGGCGTATGTAGAAGTAGGCATGAGCGACCAACTTGCCTGCCGCTGCCAAGATATGTAATTCTGACCCACATATCCATTTTTTCTGGACTCCAATCTTTGTAAATTTTTTTTCCAATGTCGTTTAAGAATTTTCTTCGGTAATTGTTATTTGCGTAAAGAACAGAACGAATTTTCTCTGTAATTTTACTTGGTATTATTGGGCTTCTTCTTACTGATGGCGACCAAAATGTTGATTTTTTGATATCATTTAAAATTGATCCTTGTTTTCCAATAACCATTCCTGGTTTTTTAGATTCTATAATAACTGATGAAAGCTGTACATCGAAGATTATGTTAGTTATTTCGGCTTCTTCTGGGACAAGGGCTTTAATAGTTTTTTCAGTTTCCTCCTCTGATATAAGAATACTTTTTTCTGCCCTTAATTCGATTCGCTTCTTTATCTTATCAACTACCTCTTTGACTTTAGTTTCTCCTGAACGGAAAAAATCCTTGTCATCTGTGTAAAGAACTATGTTTGCACCTTCAAAACTTGCGTCTGAGATTACTTTCGGCAATTCTTCTTTAATGTTCTTTAAGATATCGACCATTTTTATCGGCAATGATTTCTTCAGAAATCACATGTTGAATTCCTGACTTTGTGATTGAGAAAACATCAATTCCATTTCCAGACCCTACATCTCTTTGAGTGGAAGATTTCAGGCATTCTTTTGCCAATTCGATTCCTTCTTTTACTGAAATATCTTTCTTATATTGCCTTTCCAATAAGCCTAATATGAACGGCATTCCTGAAGAAAAGTTAGCGTCGAATGTTTTAACCTGGTAAACTCCTCCGGCTGGCTCAATTGTATATAAAGCTACTTTTCCATCGTCATCTACGCCTGCAATTAAAGTGCCTACTATATGAAGGAGCATTGTTGGAGTCCTTATATTGCGATAAGTCATCAAAGAAAGTAGATGCGCTGCTTCTTGAACAGTAGGTCTGATTTTGGTTCTAAGTTCTTTCAAACGTAATTCTGCAGCTAAAAACTTATTTGTTAATTGGGCATCTGCTACTCCTCCTGTAAAGGCAACTGTAATAAAATCATTGACTTTGATAATCTTTCTATAATCTTTATCTATGACTAAGGATCCTGAAGTAACTCTTCGATCTGCACCTAATACTACACCATCTTTACAAACAATTCCAACTAAGCTTGTGTTTGACTTCAAAACATTCTGACTTAACTCTTGATTTATATTTAGCGGATTCATTAGAATTCAGAACCTCTGGTTGTTATTTTTGAAACATATGGGGTATTTAAGCCTTACGGTTTTTCGATATTTTCTAATATCGAAGGAATGTTGGTTGGTTTGCTAAAGGCTCCTAAATCCTGATGAGAAGAATCGCTGTCTTTTTTGAGTCTTATAATTTTATCAACAAATCCTTCTATCTTTTGTTCGTGACTTACAACGATCAACTGGCTAACCTTGAGTTCTGAAAGAACATCTCTAATCTTATCTATTTGCGCCTCTGAAAAACCTTCGGTTGGCTCATCAAGAATAATTATATCTTTTGTCTTTATTTGGCTCAATAAAGAATTAATGGTTTGATTTAGGGCAAGGCGATACGCTAGTGCGATTGCGGTTCTTTCTCCTCCTGAAAGAAATGAATAGTCCATCTCCGTTTCTCCCTGCCTAATTAAAGGTGTAAAACTTTCATCTAATTGAACTTCAAATACCTCCCCTGTTATCATATAAAACCATTTGCTGAATAATTTTGAAAATTCCATGCGTAATTTAATCATTACTTGTTTTTCTATTAGGCTTACCATACTAAAAAATTGATTATTGAGCCAATCTTGTAAGTCCAGAATATTTGAGAGCTTTGTCTTTTTATCTTCCTTAGTTTTTATTGAATTTTCTGCTAGATTAATTTCTTTATCTTTAAGCTCTAATTCTTTTTTTGTTTCTGCCAGAGAGATTTCAATTTGCTTTTCCTCTCTGAGAACATTTTTTAGGAATTCTTGTTTTGCCTTGTGAAGATTTGAGTATTTTGAATAAGAAAATATATTTTCTCTGAGTGAGAATTGGTGTTTTTCAAGAATTTCTATGTCCTTCTCTAATATCGATTTAGTTTTGGCTAAATCTTCTATTTTCTTTTTAGCTTTATCTATTTCTGATATTCTTGACCGAGATATTTCAAAATTTATTTTTTGCTTATCTAAATCAAACTTTTCTTTTTTTTTGTTTTCCAAATACTCTTGAACTTGTTTTCTCTTTTCGGCCAATAAATCGAGTGCTTTTTTATTTTCTATGATATTTTTTTCTGTTTCGAGCATTATATTGTGCTTATGGGCCTGAGGGACGCTTTGCAAACAGGTAGGGCATGTATCTATTTTGAAAATTCTTTCTCTTTTCTTAATGCTTTCAGCCATGTTCTGCTCCAAAGAACTATATTCACTACTGAATTGAATATATACTAATTGATTTATTTCTGTTTCTTTTAGTGTTTTTTCTATTTTATTTACAAGAATACGCAATTCTTCTTCTTTAATAACTGGTTCAAACTCAGAAAGCATATTTTTCAAGGAAGAGATATCTTGGTTTATAGAATTGAGCTGCTCTTTTTTTGAAGAGGATATTATCTTTGCTTTTTCTATATCGGTCTCCAGTTTTTCTTTTTCTTTTATTTTAGATTCTAGGTCGTAACACTCTTTTTCTGTTTGCTCTCTTTCTTTTATTTTTTTAGATATTTGAAATTGTATTTCTTTTATCTTATTACTTAATAAGATACTAACTGATTTAAGATTTTTTAGATTTTCTTTTTCTATATCCAAGCCTTTTATCTCTCCTTGTAACTCTTTTGAATCATCTTTAACCTTACTTAATAATATTTGAAGATTTTCTCTTATCGTCTTATATTTATCAATACCAAAAATATAACGAAGTATATTTAACCTTGCCTGAGGGTCTTCTATGATTATTTGTTTCATTTGTTCTTGCGGAGTATAGACCGTATAACGAAAAAGAAGATTTGTCTTCTTAATGAATTCAGAAGGATAGCCTAATATCTTAAGAACTCTTGATTTCAGCTCTGTGATGGAACATTCAAATTTTTTCCCATCAATTGTGATAGCGGCATAATCGTTGTTAATTGTTTTTGTCCCTCTTCTTAATTTTCTTTCGATAAATATTTCTTTGCCATCGATTTCCAGCTCTAGTGAAACTTCAGCTAAATTCTTGTTATTCCTCAAGAGAGCACTTCCAGTTTGGCCGGGCTGAAGGCCAAATAAAGCATATTCAATCGCTAATAAAAGAGAAGTTTTTCCTGATCCTACATCTCCTGCTAATAATAAAGAACCTTCTGGGAAATATATTTCTGCAGAATCATAACTTCTTATATTCTTTAAATTAAGTTTTTTTATTTTCATATTTTCAAAATTTTTCCTGCTTCTGCTAAAATCCTTTCTTCAAAATTTGAAGTTTTTTCGTCATCTTGTTTTTCAACTTGGAGAGCTTTCATTAAAGGATCTATAAAAGAGTTAAATTTTCCTGGATTAGTATTCTCAAATTTTTTCACAATTTCCTGCTCTAAATTTCCTGAGTCTAATATGTCAAATTTCATTTCTGAATCAGGCATATGAATTTTAGACGTGCTCTTTAACAAGACATATGAGTTGTTCTTTCTGGTGAAAGATTCTATCTTTGAAAAATCAATATCGCTTAACTTCCCTTTCTCCAACATTCCATAAAGTTTTACAATAACTATTGCGTCATTGAGATTCTCTTTTTCTAAAGTAGAAATTATCTCATCAGTTGCTTTAAGAGCATTTTTTATTTCTAAATTAATGACGCGCAGAGGCTTTAGCCTAATCTCTTCTCTTATGATTTTCCCATTATCATATATGCAAAATGACCCTCCTTTAAGCTCTTCTAGCTCTGAAAGATTATTTGGAAAAATAGGGCCTGAATATGCCCTATTTTCTTTTTGATAGAATATATGTAGGTGGCCTAGAGCTAGATAATTTACTTTGGGGAGCTTTGTGTGGTCAACTGCTTTGATTGGTAATGTGCCGAGAGCATCACGAATTGCTGTATGCAGCATTAAAATTTTAAACAAACCTGGAGAATCCTGAATTTTAACACCTTCGAGATCTTCAACTTCCAAGCTTGATTTCTTTCCTGAATATCCATATATAGCATAATTTTTATACAGTGTTGGATGAAGGAAAATAGTGTTATTTTTTTCCTCGAAATTTGAAACATTTGTGCAAAAACCTGCCCGATCTAAGACATCCAGAAATGTTTTTCCTGCACTTGAATAATCATGGCTACCTGCAATAATAAAAACTGGAATCCTCTCTTCTTTTAATCTCCTAAATTCCTGAAATGCTTCTTTCAATGTTTCTATTGATGGATAAGGATTGTCAAATAAGTCACCTGTAATTAAGATAAATTCCACTTTTTCCTTAATGCATTTATTGATTGCTGCCTGGAAGCTTAGAAAATTTAATTCTTTTAATGCGGGGTGCCTCCAACCTCCAAGATGGCAGTCGCCCATGTGTGCAAATTTCATATTTATGGCAGAAAGTTGTTATTATATATAGATTATTGTCTTATAATTCTCTGTGATTAAGAGCAGGTTATTTTCTGAGTAATTACCGCAGTTTCACAAGCTGCCAATTTTCCTGTTGTTTCTGATATAATTGCTGGCTCTATTTCCAAGATATAATTTGAAGAATCGGGAATTGAGGCAAAAATCTTATGCTCTCTTGGCAGGGATAATTTGCCAGGACTTAATCCTGCATTTGTTGATGAATCTGATGATGAAAGATAAAACTTATCTTCTCTTTTGTCTTTTGGATCGGAAACTGATTTTCCATTGTCATCTTTATCTGGGTCATTTAACCAATACCTAACACTTTTTCCTTCTTCTCCTACTCTGATATATGCAGCATCTACCTTAAATCTTCCATTGTTTAACAGAGATAAAGTTATAATCCTTTCATTATTATTAATTCCACATTTTATGTAATCTATGCCTAAACTTATCCCTTCCTTGCATTCCGTTTTTTCCTTTGGCGTCTGCAACATCAAGAAATAATAAACAAGAGAGCTAACTCCAATTGCTATGATAATCAATAAAGTGTAGGAGACAATTTCACTAACAGCTCTTTTTCTCTTATATTTTTTATCTGGCAGCAATAAACCTTTCATCATTTCCCTCCTTTTTAACAATAACATAAAGATCATGAACTGCAGCAGTATTATCAAATGTGTATGATAATCCTGGAGATAAAGTAACTGTTATTTTATTATTGCCCTTGGATATTGTTCCTACTTTTATATCTGGTTGATTTGGTTTATTATCCTGAAAGACTTTGTGGGAAAATGTATTGTCGGAATCTTCTTCGATTATGTTTATCTCAACATCGGGATTTGATTGAGCATATGATTTAATTAATGAATTAATATTATTCAGAATCTGGTCTTTTTTATTATTCATGTATCCAGAATTAATAACTTGTGTTGCTTCATATTTTATTGTTTCTGCCAATTTTGTTGCTTTAATATCCGGCTTGTTTGCACTGGCTGAATTATAGACAGTATTGAAACCCATTATTATACTTATTATAATTAATGCTGCGATTAAAAAAAACTGCCCTCTCTTTTTCATAATAATTTAGAGAAAAAGAGGTATTTATAGTTTGCTTTTTTTAGCTTATAAAATAAAAATTAACGTTTTTCTTCTTTAATTAATTAGGACTTTTTTATAGTTTTACTTATACATATGAGCAATATTCGATAATTAAATTAACAATTTTGATTCAAATTACCGATAAATTTTAATAAAGTGTAGACGGGGAGTTTGCTCGGCTTCTGCACAGAAGCTTCCCTCTGCCTTTCTCAGCTTTGCTACCCTGTAAGCACCTAACTTCCTGTTTAGGGCTGCTCCGATCAAGG
>JACPLS010000013.1 GCA_016186375.1 Candidatus Pacearchaeota archaeon | reverse complement strand
TTCAACGATTATTTTAATTTAGAAGAAAAAGAGTCCAAAGATTATTTTAATTTAGATGAATTTTTAACATATGATAAATTTTTAAGAGAAATCGAAATAGAAAGGAATAAGAAAAATTATCAATGTGTAATATTTGATCCATCTATGTGTGACAATCAAGACGTATACGAAATCTCAAGTTTTCTTCGATCTAGATGGAAAGATGTCCAAAGGGTTATTCTCACTAAGCGACCAGATATTATAGAACGTAGAGATACATTACGAAGAGGAATTCTGGAAGATATTATAATGAAGAAAGAGGATATTTATTTCGATGTGCAAGATTTATCAAATGCCTTACATTATTTAAAGATTCAAAAAAAATTCCACGTCAGTTATCCAATTGCAGTAATTGGAGGCGGTACATTGGGAGCAGAAATAGTTTTTGCCACTTTTATTTTAGGCGCATCAGTTCATTGGTACAGTAACTCATTAAGTCGGAAAGAATATAATAAAGGAAATAAAAAAATAGGATATGAAGAGTTGATGCGTTTGAGTAGCATTCCAATTTCAGAGAGAATTTTATGTTATGAACATAAGGATATAGAAGAAAGCGAAGAAAATCATCCATTGAGAAGATTATTAAGATCAAACCCAGGCATAATTATTTTCGCTACTTCTCTTCCTACATATGAAATATTTCAAACATCAGGAGAAGACATTATACATGAAAGAGATTACTATGATGAAAAACTATTAAATTGTGCCTTGCCAAAATTTATTGATCTATTAAATAAAATGAAAAAGGAAGAGTCTAAAGCATCATTATTAATTGCCTCAAATCCTCCTGAAGCTTTAGCTTATTATGCTGTTCTGCAAGGTATTCCAAAAAATAAAATATTAACACTTTCTCCGGAAAAAATAAGATTCTTAACACGATTTGCCAATCTTGAAGGAAAAACCGGAGAAATAGAAGAAGGGAAATATAGTAATATGATATTATTAGGGACACATTCTAATCCAATTTTTTCAAGTTGGTTATTAGAGCCCGATAATAATTTACCAGACAGAAAAATAGAAAGAAATTTTTTGAAGCGAATGGAAGATTATTACAGTAAAGTAATAAAAGACATGGGAAATGAAACATTGACAGCTTTTAGAAAATTTAAAGAAACTGGTGTATTTTATCCATTTAGAGATGCAGCAATTGCTGCAAGAGAAGCATGTTATAATCTAGAAAGGTTTAATTCTCCGTTTGCAGGTTATTATCATTCAGATTTCAATGCATTTTTATTAGGTTTACCAAATGTAGATTATAGCGATTTAAGTTTTCATCCTCCAAAAGAAAAACAAAAACAAAAAAGATATATGAGCGCAGTCTCTGACCACAAAGAAAAATTAGAAGAATTAGCAAGAAAACAAAGAGAACTAGCAGAAACTGCTTTAGAGAGATTCAAAGATCAAATTATTAAATGAAAAAACTGTTGTTTCTTAATTACACCACATCTTAAGTTGTGTCCTAATATTATTTCGTTTTTTACTTCTAATCACTTTATTTGTTCATCTATCTATTTGCTTTCAAAATAAAACCGATATTGATTCAGGTTGTCTTTTTCTAATAAATTCTTCATTGGGACTTCCTCAGCAATTTTCCATAAAAATGCTAGAAAAACATATGTTGTAGAAATATCATCAACAGAATAACAAACAATTATAATCTAGTTATATATTAGCCATTATAAATAATCATACTTATAAGGGTGCGGTCCAAAGTAACTTAAAATATAGATAAGTGTAACTCTTATATAACATAAAATTATGTCTTGGATAAAAAAGCAAAGATTTATAAAGTATGACTATTATAATTAACATATAATTAAATATATGATTAATTTTATTTACATAAATTTATGGATAAAACAATAATTAAAGAATATATGAGGAAAGTAAACCCGTGGTGGAATGAGAATTTTAAATCACTCAATATAGAATATACAGAAAGAGATATCTTTAAGGAAATAATAAAATATATGTCTTTAAGGATGATAATTGCTCTAACTGGATTGCGAAGAGTTGGAAAAACTACTTTAGCTATGAAAATAGTAGAACAAAAAATCTTAGACAGTTTTGATAAAAAACAAATATTGTATTTCTCATTTGACGATTTTTCAGAGATAAGAATTATGGAGTTAATTGATATATATGAAGAGATTTTTGGAAAGGTAGACCGAGGGAAAAAATATCTTATTGTTTTTGACGAAATACAGAAAATAAAGGATTGGAGTAACCAACTTAAAGTAGTTTATGATATATACCCAAATATCAAATTCATTATTTCTGGATCGGAGTCATTATTTATAAGAAAAAAATCAAAGGAAAGTTTAGCCGGAAGAATATTTGAGTTTAAAGTCAATCCTCTAACGTTTAAGGAATTTTTAAGATTTAGAAAGATAAAAATTGATAATATTTTTATCCAAAGAGATGAGATATTAAAGAATTTTAATCAATTTTTAATAACAAACGGATTCCCGGAAATTATTAATTACAATGAGAATGACGCGAGAAAATATATAACGGAAGGCATTATTGAGAAGACTATTTATAGCGACTTTGTACAAGTATTTGAAGTCAAAAGAACCGATATTATAAGGTCAATTTTTAATATAATTTATAATGAACCAGGGCAGATAATAGATATACAAGACCTATCAAAAGAACTCGGCATTTCAAGAGGAATATTATCAAATTATTTAGAGTATTTGGAAGAAGCATTTCTAATAAAAAAACTCTATAATTATTCAAGAAATGCAAGAAAAACACAAAGAAGATTAAAGAAATTTTTTTCAACATTGACAAACCATTTTTTGATGGAACACAACTTCGGCAAGATATTTGAACAGTTTATAACACTCCAGCTAAATGCTGAATACTTTTGGAGAGATTCCTT
The DNA here is from genome assembly GCA_016186375.1 of Candidatus Pacearchaeota archaeon. GTDB lineage: Archaea > Nanobdellota > Nanobdellia > Pacearchaeales > GW2011-AR1 > VGKP01. The sequence continues at coordinate 4,412 of JACPLS010000013.1, read as the reverse complement.
TAAAAATGAGGTAGATGTCATCTTACTTGATCCGTTAAGAGCAATTGAGATAAAATCAGGAGAAATCAAAGAAAGAGATTTGACTTCCTTGGAAAAATTCATAAAAAAATTTAAGCCAGAAGAAGTAAAAGTACTTTCTTATAATATTGAAAAGGTTATTGGAGGAGTACAGATCATCCCATTCTACAAATACTTGTTGAAATAATTTTTCAAGATATTCACAATTCCTAATTAAGAATTTTGTTTGTTGTTCTTTGGTGTATAACTTTTCTATTATCAAGAATAACAAATTTCATTTTCACCTTTTTGAATTATAGACTTATTATTTATTTAAATATCTCTATTTTCAATATTTTTATAATAACCCAACATAAATATGTTTTAGATAAGTATAATCTTCTAAACAATGCACTGATAAATCTCTTCCATGTCCACTCTGTTTTAATCCACCATGAGGCATTTCTGACACAAGAGGAAGATGATCATTAATCCAAACTTCGCCAAATTTCAAAGCATTCACAACCCTGAATGCCCTTTCTACATGTTCTGTCCAAACACTAGAGGCAAGACCATAATCAACATCATTTGCTTTTGTAATAACTTCTTTTTCATCACTAAATTTTGCTAGGGCAATTATAGGACCAAAAATCTCTTTCTGGCATAAATTTCCCTTTTGTTCAAAATCTCTTATAATAGTTAAAGGATAGAAGTATCCTTTTTCAGGAATATCGCTCTGATAAATAACCTTCTCATTCTTTCCAAGGTTTTTTATAAAACCAGCAACTTTTGCTCTTTGCTGACTAGAGGCCATAGGTCCTAAGTTAGTATTATGTTTACCAGGATCACCCAATTTAATTTCTTTAGCTATCTCCTTTATCAATCCAATAAATTTCTCATAAATAACATCTTGCACATATATTCGGGAAGCAGCAGTACAGTCTTGTCCTGAATTTATTATTGAAGCTTCGACAGCATATTTAGCTGCTTTTTCAAGATTAGCATCAGCAAAAACAATAAATGGAGCTTTCCCTCCAAGTTCAAGATGAACCTTTTTCAAATTTCCAGCAGCTATTTTCATTATTTCTTTCCCCGTTTCAGTATTTCCTGTTAAGGAAATCAGATCAATTCCAGGTTGTTCAGCCAACATTTTACCTACCTTCTCTCCTGTTCCTGTTATAATATTAATAACTCCTTTAGGAAATCCAGTTCTTTCAACTAAACTTGCTAGTTCTAAAGTTGTTAATGGTGTCAGAGAACTTGGTTTTAGTATAATAGTATTTCCAACAACGCAAGCTGCTAGTTTCCAACAGGCTATCATAAAAGGATAATTCCACGGGATAATTGATGCAACTACTCCAAACGGCTCTCTTTTCAGAATAGATGTTCCGAGAGCAACATGTTTTTTATGCCTATGAGCATCAATGTAGTTTCCAGCAGCAGTTACACTCATAGCTCTAGCAGCCCCAGCAAAAAATCTTAAATTATCAATTCCAAATTCTATATCGGCCGTTGCTAGTGCTACTGTTTTCCCCTGATTTTCTGATTCAAGTTCAGCCAAAAAATCTTTTTGTTTTTCAATCAAATCAGAAAGTTTTAAAAATAAGCGAGATCTTTCAGCTTGAGTCATTGTCCTCCATTGGTCAAATGCCCCTCTCGCAGATCCAACAGAAGAGTCTACATCTTCTTTTCCAGATTCTATTACTTCAGCAATTTTTTTCTCATTATAAGGATTAACAATTAAAATTCTCTTTCCACTAAAGGCCTTCCACTCTCCATCTATGTAATTCTTATATTTTTTCATCTCTTTGTTATTTAATCTTTAAAGTTTTTTTTAAGACATTTTCATCAAATCCAACAACTATTTCTCCATCAATATCAATTACAGGTACACCTTGTTGACCAGATTTTTTTATCATTTCTTGTGCAGCTTTAATATTGCTTCCAACATCAATATCTTTATATTTTACTTTATGGGCAGAAAAAAACTCTTTAGTTTTGTGACACCAAGGGCAAAAAGCAGTAGAATATAAAATAATTTTTTTCACCATTTCTTATTTATATATTTCACCTCGAGAAAATATAGTTTCACATATATATAAATTGTTCGTTTTTTCTCCCAGCAACATTTTTTAAATATGATTTTCTGTTAAACGAATATCTCATCTAAATTAATTTCTTAATTATAGTTCGGGTTAATTCATTTTTTAACCATTCTATTAAGTTATTCTAATCATTTTAATCATGTTAATCAATCTTAACCTCTTATAGTTCGGTTAAGATTGATTAACCAAACTTCTGCTTTGCCCTCGTTTCACTTCGTTACACTCGAGTTGCTATCCCTAATATGCTTTGAGTTTCCCCGTCCCCTCCTCGACTTTCACTTATTGATAGAAAAAATTATTGGTGAAAATCTCGTCCCTTTAGGCTGCAATTCTCAGTCTTATTATTTCTCGCTCCGCTTAACCGCAGAGTGCGAATCAGAGATATCGCACAATCGCTTGCTTAAACGAAATTGCTGACGAATAAAAAAATAGAAAGATTTACGCTTTTTGATTTTTTGCTATATATCTTGCTTCATTCACGGCATGAAACTCACCACTTATAGATTTTCTAACCTTTGAATGAACTTGTTCCCTTATCATTTTAGCACTATCAACAATATTTTCTAGTCCAGCAAGTTCTCGCAAAAAATCTACAAAATTAACAGTTTTAGAATCAAGAGGTAAATTACTCTGTTTGTTAGGATTTTGTTTTTCAATTATTACATCAGTTGGTACTCCATCCGCATCGTAATTTACTCTTGTTACAAAATATCCCGCATAGTTTTCCATTCTAAAACTGAGAATAAATCGTATTTAAATCTTTCTATTTGTTACCTTTTAACAGTGTCAGCAATTACGCTCGAAATCGGCTGAGAACAAAGCAAAAGTCTCTTGGCTCTGTTTTTGCAACAAGAGTCTTTCAGACTCGGCTAATCACTGCTAAACGGTAGTTCATTCATTTTATCCTAAAATGTTTGCTTCGTGCAAATCTTTCACTGCTGTAAGTCTCGGATTGTTTTAAGATAATATCATAGAATTAGAACTATTCGTTTGCTGGATATGTTTCTACTATTATCTGTGAAAGAGGGTTTGATATTCTCTTGCTTACAGAAAGAAGTTCAACGCCAATGACATTTCCATCTTTATCAAGGTTCAATATGGTTTTTGGGTCTACAATCTTTGCCTTGCTAAACTTATCATCTGTAAGCTTGATATACATTGCGTCGGCTTCCTTGTCATACGTTACTTTCATAATGGATATACGGTAATCACTTTTATATAACTTTGCTTTTCATACACGACTTCAATTGTGCCCTGTGCTGTTTTCTTCTGGGCATAATATAACTCATCAATCTTTCGTGTATTCTCAGGGTATTTTATAGTGTTGATTATCTCATCCTCGCTTATGCCCCTTTCTTCCATTTGCTCTTTTACATGTTGAGTCAATATAATTTTCATCCAGCAAGATATACTATTACTATGATATAAACTTTTCTTATGTTTGTCCTCAACTTCGTTTAGCTCGTAGGATTAAACGTAGGCATTCAGATGCCAATTAATTCTAAGAAAATAATAGTTTAGTAAATGTGCATTCTGCGTTCTTTCATTTCGTTTAAACACTTCTGTAAACCACGACGCCATTCGGCGTTTAATCCTGCTTAAACAAAATTGCTGGGAAATACAAAGGAGGGCTGGCTCGGTGGTGCTTCGCACAGATAGTCGCCTCACGGCGAGAATAAGCAATTGAGATAAATACATTTTTGGGAACTATCTTGAGGTTTGTGCCTGACTAAATTTGTAATTTGATGAATCATTAAGATATGATATTAGTTGTGCAAGCTTTCCTATTTTTTCACAAGCATATTCATTTAAACCTAAACTCCGTAACCTTTCTCGTTGATCTTGATGAATGGCGAGCGACACTCTTGCTTCTTGCATAGCTACATAAATTGGTGTAGACCATGGCATGCGTAATGGCGTCCAATCACCTGTTTTTTCTCCATAAATCATAAACATACTCTTTTTCCGATCAGATTCTGGTATATTCTCTTCTACGTATCTTAAACAAGTACATAAATCTTTGACCTCTTCTTCACTAAGCGAGCAAGGCAGACGCACACTCTTGGGATTAAAGGGAGCAAGTTCTTGCCCTTCTTTTTCAAATTTCTTTCTCAATCTATCGGCTGCTTTTCTTACTTGTACATTTACTTTCATGGAATTTCCTATTTTTTTGGATTAATAAACCTTTCCATTGTTGTCACTAAGGAGATATAATATAAATACCTCGCCAGCCCCAAAAATCAAAATAGTCCTACAATTACATTCAAGAACATAGTGCGCACATCTGATGCCTCCCAAGGCTCCTTGTTC
>JACPLS010000110.1 GCA_016186375.1 Candidatus Pacearchaeota archaeon | reverse complement strand
TTACCAAAAGCGCAACTAATGTTACGTATAACTTCTAGCCCGAACTCCAAATCCCCTATACTTTTCAAATAATCAAAATTAAGCTCTACTTGAACCCTCAAGTTATCCTTTTGAAAATTACGTTCTCCTGTAATTAACACTCCTCCCAAAAGAGGATCTTCAATTCCTTCAAAGTTTACACAGTAAGAAAAAGGCATATTTCTAGGATAAACTCCTGAAACAGGTAAGTTAAGTAGCATTGCTCTCACTAGAGGGTTTGATTCATCCCTTTCAATTTCTTGTTGTATTTCATTCGTCATAAATAAGTGGTAAATAATAGAATATATTAATATTTCTACTTAGAATATAAACAAAACACAACATTTATATATAATATATGTTTAAAGTTATAAAATGAATCTTAACTTTAAAGACCGCAAAATTCTAGCAGAGCTAGATTTGAATGCACGAGCTACTTTTCAAGAGATAGCAAAAAAAGCACACTTGTCAAAAGAAACAGTCATTTATAGAATAAAAAACCTAGAGAAGCGAGGAATTATTCAAAGATATACTACTTTAGTGAATTTCGCAAAACTTGGATATACTGGCTATGCAGTATACAATCGCTTTGAGAATGTGGATGAAGACAAGAAAAAGGAAATTCTAAACTACTTAGAAAAAATACCTGAACTTTACTGGATTGCCCTAATTGGAGGTAAGTTTGACATTTCATTTGGAATCATGTGTAAGAGTGTTTTTGAATTTAATAAAATCTACTACCAGATACTTACAAAATACGGAAGGTTTTTGGTTGATAATACTATTGCAATTCGTACAGAATTAAGACAGTATAAAAAAAATTATCTTGTAGATGGAAAAAATTTCATAAGTAAAACTCCCTTTTTTGGGAAACAGCCTGAAATAGAAAAGTTAGATGAGCTAGATTCTAATATTTTATCTATTCTTTCAAACAATTCCAGAAGGCCTTTAATAGATATTGCTGCAGCTCTTAAGCGCCCTCCAAGTACTATTGCATTAAGGATTAAACAATTAAAAAAGAGGGAAATTATACAGGGATATTCCACATACATTAAAACTCAAAATTATGGGATGCAAAGCTATCGCCTCTTTTTGTATGTGCAAAACATGAATGAAGAAGAGAGAGCAAGACTTTTTTCATATATAAATACGAATCCTCACATGATCTTAGGAATAGAGACGGTAGGGCAATGGAATTTTGAAATTACAATAGAAGTTGAAAATCAAGAAGAATTGCAAAAAGAAATAGCACAGTTAAGAAGTGAGTTTAAAGATATAATAAAAAACATAGAATTTATTATAATGTTTGAGGATGATTTAATTTACGACCCCTATCCTCTTAAGAAAAATGAACGAAAGAAAATTTTAACTTAAAAAACAGAATAAAACTAAGGTTATTTTTTACACAAAGTTACAACACACAAAATATTTTTTTAAGAAGATACTTTAAAGTATTATTTTTTTACAAATTGAATTACCTCCCATTTACAAAAATGTTTTTGACATTATTTAAGTTCTTAAAAATTTTCTCCGATTTTCCAAATTCCCGCATTTAAAAGATGGTTAGCAACTTTTAAATAAACCTGTTTCCTTCATTCATTATAATAGGGAACTGATAAAAAAAGAAAAAAAATGGCTGTAAATATCCACAATCTAATTGCTGCAATAAACCCTGATATATTCTGTGATCCATCTGCAAGAAATGAAGTGAAAAAATTGATAAAAGAAAAACCAGATTACCTAAAAGCAGCAGAAAAAGCAAAACCAGTTGAAAGCAAACACATGGATTTCGACATTGCAAACAGAAAAAGCGCTTTTGACCTAGAAGGCATAAAAAACCCTATTGAACAACACTCACTTGAATATGACTCTTCTGGAGAAAATCTTGAGCCAGTATATTTTTGGATCCTAGACAACTTAAAAAAAGAATATGAAGACATGAAAAATGTCTTTAAATTAGTCGATAATTTTATAGCTTCTCCAGGATCAGGTCTCTTTTCAGAAATGGGAGCTAAAGCCACAAGGATGCAGGAAGAAGCAATGAAAATTTTAGGAAGCGCGAATCAGGTAGTTAAATCAGTGATAAATATTCTCTATGATTTAAAAGAATTTAAGTTGCGTCTTGATTTATATATTAAATTAAAATCAAATAGTCCAGGAGAGAGAAATGCAGCCCTCTACTCCTTAAAACAAATCTGGATGGATACCGTAGATGTAAAAAGAAGTACAACCTCTCTTAAAGGTCTTGTTCAGCAGTTAAATTATGTAACAATTATTGACGCATTTATGTCAGTTAATACTCCGAAAGATATGGAAAAAGTTGACCTTAATGAAAGAGTGAAAAGAATCTTAGAGCAGAGAGTCAGCGAATTTTTTAGTTGGCTTGATCTTTCAGAAAAAGAATTATCAAAAAGATATGAAGTTGAAAAGCTTTATCTAAAAAGTCAAGTTAGTGCTGCTAAGCTCTATGCTCGCTGGGCAAAACCATATTTAAGGGCTGCCCGCTCTTTAGAACAAAACGCAACCCCAACAGCTGCTCTTGTCACTTCTTTTAACACTGCTCTCTTTGAATTAATTCTTCTAGGAGAATCAGAATATAAATCAAATGATGATGTTAAAAAGGGGGATCTTCCGGTAATGTTCAATGACTTAGAAGCAAAAAAGAAAATCCGCCTCTATTCTCCAATTATTATCGTTGAATTAAAATTTAGAAGCGTACCTGAAAGGGCTGGCCAGGGTTATGGCTTCAGAGGAAAATTAGAAGCTGTATTCACCAGCTATGCTTTAAACGACAAAGAAATCAAGATATTAAAAGAAGAAATTGAAAGAGATGATATTGGAGATGCCCTAAAACTAATAGAAGGAACAACAACAGAAAGCCTTGATCAATTGCAGGAAGAAATTGATGAGTATATAAATGATAAAGAAAAAAAGGAAGAAGAGAAAAAGAAGGAAAACGATGAAGATACAAATCCTTTTTCCGCTCTTTTTTCATTTTTCAAATCAAACCCGGAAGGAAAAAAGGACGACAATAACAAATCAATTCCCCCAGATTCAAACTATGAGAAAGTCGTCCGCTCTCGCTCTATTATCAAGGCTAGAGAAGAATGCAGAAAATTCTACAATCTTTATAAACGCGTTCACAACATGCCTGCCTTTTCAGGATAAAAAAACAAATTTATTACATTACATAAAGAAAGAAAAACTCAAAAACCTAAGACCCATATTAAAAAATGGCACTAAAAAACAATAATGTTAAATATGAAAAAGCAACCTTTGCAATGGGTTGCTTTTGGGGAGGACAAGCTATTTTTGACTCAATTGAAGGAGTATTAGAGACAACAGTTGGCTATACTGGCGGCCACACAATTAATCCTACATACAAAAGTGTCTGCAATGATTCAACAGGCCATGCAGAAGCAATTGAAATTTTATTTGACCCAAAAAAAGTCAGGTATGAAAAATTATTGGAATTATTCTGGATGAATCATGATCCCACAACAATTGATCGCCAAGGCCATGATATTGGCTCACAATACCGTTCAGCAATCTTTTATCACAATGAAAATCAGAAGAAATCTGCTATATCTTTAAAAGAGAAATTTCAGAAAAAATTAGGAAATAAACCAATAGTTACTGAAATCTATCATGCAAAAGATTTTTACCCAGCAGAGGAATATCACCAAAAATATTATAAAACACATAATATCTCTTGCCATATAAAATATGAATAATAAAATAAGAATCAAAAAGAAAAGTTTAATAATCCTTATGATTTTAGTTATTATAATTATTGGAATTTTCCTTTTCAGAAACAACATGAATAACAAATCAATTGTCTTATTGCAAACAAATATGGGTAATATAAAGATTGAATTATTTGATGATATGCCTATTACAACAGGAAATTTTGAAAAACTTGTCCAACAAGGTTTTTATAATAATGTAATCTTTCATAGAGTTATCGAAGGATTTATGATTCAAGGAGGCGATCCAACAGGAACAGGAACAGGTGGGCCAGGATACAATATAAAAGACGAATTCAAAGGTCACAGCAATCTTAGAGGAACAATTTCAATGGCAAATGCCGGACCTAATACTGGAGGAAGCCAATTTTTCATAAATCTTGTTGACAATACATTCCTAGATTCTAAGCATCCTGCATTTGGAAAAGTTATAGATGGTATGGATGTTGTAGATAAAATTAGTAAAGTTAAAACCGACGACAGTGACCGCCCGAATGAAGAAATTAAGATAATTAAAGCCAATATATTATAGAGTGTTTTAATAAAACCTCTTTTTTAGTTAATTTTCATATAGAAAAAATATTAAAAAATGCGCCTTCTAACCAGAATACCGATGATAAATTAATACTATAAATACCTATGATTAAAGTTGTAATAATTTGGCTATTGTCATAATGTGAGTAATTCATAGATGTCTATAATAAATTAAAAATAAATTCATCTAACAATAGTTTCCTCTCTATCTGCACCTACTGAAACAATAACTACTCTTCCTCCGGTGAAATTCTCAAAATCATAAATTGCGCCTTTAAGGCTTCGCGGTAGTTTTATATAATCTCTTATCGAACTCACATCAAAATAAGCTCCATAATTATTATATTGAGGAGAAACAGTTCTTAAAAAACCATCGTCTTTAGAAAAATTCTGATGCAAACCCTCTTTATTAGAATAACCATAACAAACTTTGAATTCATCTAAACTATCAACTGCATCTACCTTCGTTAAAACAAATAATGGTCCATTAATTCCAACAGCGTATTTTGCTGCAACAGCGTCTATCCATCCAACTCTCCTAGGTCTCCCAGTAGTAGCTCCATACTCTCCTGCAGCCAATCTTATCCCAACTCCTTGAATAAATTCATCTCTGGAGTTCATCATATTAATAATCTTTCTATGTCTTTTATCATAAATTATCTTGCCATTTTCAACAACGCTAGGAATACAATATTTCTTTAATTCATCCAATTTACCATGGCCCTCTTCAGCACAATAAATCTCGGATGCATTTCCTCCTAATTCAGATGGAAAAGCTCCTGCTCCAACTCTGGTCATAAAAGGAAATTTAATTATACCCAAGGGTAAATCAATCATTTTTGCAGAGAGACCAACTCCGCTTGCTGTTCCATTCAAAGAACAATCAGAAGAAGTAACATATGGGTATGTTCCATGTTCTATACTTAACAACAAACCTTGCGCACCTTCTAACAGTATTTTCTTGCCTTCTCTTACAAATCTATGCATTTCCGATACAGTATTTCGAAAAAATGGTTTAATTTTATTACTTTGTAAAGTTAAACTACTTATAATTTCATCTCTATCTTTCTTACTATCAGGATAATATTCTAATGACCTATCAACTTTTTTAGCTAATCCATCAACATTAAATAAATCTCCAATAGTAATACCCCTTCGAGCTATTTTATCGGAATAAGCAGGCCCTATTCCTCTTCCTGTTGTGCCTATTCCTCCTGCTTTTTGTGATTGATCTTTCTTTCTATCATAAAAAACATGATAAGGCATTATTACATGTGCATCTTTGCTAATCATCAAATTATTATAACTTTTTCCTTCTTGTTCAAGTTCTTTTAATTCATTCAATAACGCTGCCAAATCTATCACCATTCCATTACCCATAATTGTTACTTGTCCTTTAGAATCGTTAACAATTCCAGTTGGAAGTAAATGAAATATCTTTTCTTTTCCATTGACTATCACTGTATGCCCTGCATTATTTCCTCCTGTCCCTCTAGCAGTAACATTTGCCCAATGAGAAGCAAAATAATAAGAAAACTTACCTTTTCCTGTGTCTCCCAATTGGTTGCATACAATCGCTGCTATTTGCACATTTTTTAATAAATCATCTAATCCCATCTAAAACTCCTCCATAATTTGGTGCATCTTTAGTTATAACAACGTCATGAGGATGCGATTCTTTTTTTCCCGCATCAGTTATTCTATCAAATTCTCCTTTTTCTCTTAACTCTTTTATTTCTGCCGCCCCCACATAACCCATTCCACTCCTTAAACCTCCAACATATTGAAAAACAACATCTTTCAATTTACCCTTGTAAGGAACAATACCTTCAATACCTTCAGCAATAAGTTTATTTTTTCCCAGTTCAGTTTGCAAATATCTCTCCCTAGAACCCTTGCTATTTTCCATGGCTCCAATTGAACCCATTCCCCGATATTCTTTCCAGTGCCTACCATCTCGAAATACCAAATCTCCAGGTGCCTCATCTGTACCAGCCAACATATTTCCAAGCATTACACTCTGTGCGCCCGCTGCTATAGCAATAGGTATATCGCCTGAGTTTCTAAATCCGCCATCAGCACAAAGAGGAATATCATCGCTAATACTCCTTGCGCAATCATAAACGGCAGAAACCTGCGGTCTCCCTATACCTGCTATAACTCTTGTTGTGCAAATAGATCCTGGTCCTTGTCCAACCTTAATCCCATCTACTCCTGCATCTAAAAATCTTTTTGCGGAATCACCAATCGAAATATTTCCAACAACAACGTCCACATCAGTATAATTTCTCTTTAAATCTCTCAATGTATTAAAAACCATATCCGAATCGGCATGTGCGGTATCAATGACTAGAACATCAACATTTCTTTTTATTAATCTCTCCGCCCTTTCCAATGCTTCTTTTCCAACTCCTATAGCAGCCGCAACCCTTAATCGACCTTTTTGATCGACATTATACATCTCCGCGCTATTTGTCTTAATTCTCTTTACATCACTATGAACATACATTCCTTTTATTTCTCCTTGTATATTGAGTAATGGAATAACTTTTTTCTTTTTTCTTATCATTATCTCGTAAGCCTCATCAATTGTAGTATTTTCTTCTGCGGTTACTAATTCTCGTGACATAATATCTCTTATGTACAATGAACCATTATCACAAAAATCAAAATCATCTTCTGTTACTATTCCAACAAGTTTCCCTTGCCTATCTAATACTGGAAAACTGTGAAATTGATAACCTTTCTCTTCCCTTTTTTTCAGCACATCATTAACCCTCTCGTCCTCAGAAACAAAAATTGGTTTCTCTATCAATCCATTTAAATTATTTTTCACTCTTGTAACATTAAATACTTGTTCTTCAATACTTAGACTTCTACAAGTTAATGCCCTTCGGGCAGCTCCGCTAAGACAATCGTTGCATTTCTAACCAAACAGTTATTTTTGATTTATCAATTGGTGGAGGTTTCTTGCAATACATGATAAATTCCATCTCATTATGACATTTTGGGCATATA
>JACPLS010000105.1 GCA_016186375.1 Candidatus Pacearchaeota archaeon | reverse complement strand
GTGGTTCTTTTAAACTTCTTTGTTAATTTTGGATTTTTGCTTATTTGTGTATCTGTTTCTAGAATACCTGCAAACTTAATATATCCAAATGAGAAAAACGTTAGAAATATAGACGTGATTACTCCTATAGGTATTTCTTTTTTTATTTTAAATATGTTTCTTGTTAAGAAATTTTCTCTGAAGCTTATTCTTTTTATTTTCCATAACTTAACTTCAGCTGTGCTATCATTCTTTTTTGCTACAAGCTTTTGAACTAATACTGTTATTAAAAATGTTAATGAAGCTATGAAGAAGTATAACAGCCAGTTAAGCAGACCTGTTGCTACTGAGAATTCAGCGTCTCCCCACTTTCTGAATGAGAGTGCAAAGCTGAATGTTAGTGCTGCTATTATTATTGCTATTATTTCTTCTTTTTTTAGTTCCATTGTTTGACTAGGTTTAGGATTGCCTCTTCGTGACCGGCTCCCACTATTGCTATTATTTTCTTTGTTGGATTATTCTTAATTATCTTATTTAAATTCTTTGCCATTATGTAGTTTCTTTCTTCTACTAGTATTTTATAAACCGATGGGTATCTAGACTTGGTGTCTTTTATAAGCTTGTTAATTACCTCTTGTTTTGGGACTTTATTTAAATCTATTCTTATTTTTTTTTGGAATGGTGCTTTAAATATATCTGAGATGAATCTTATTTTTTCTTTCCAAGTTAGGTTTTTCTTTAGTTTTTGAAGCGTTAGTTGTATATTTTGGTCTATTAATGCTACTTTTGCACCTATTCCATTTGCTAGTCTTATTGCCGTTCTCATTTCATCTCCAGGGGTTGTTCCTACTGATTCTCCTAGGAGTTTTTCAGAGTAATATCCTATTGCAACTATTACTGCTTCTGTTAGGGATAGACCTTTTAGGTTTAACTTAGTTCTACCTTTTTTTGTTTGTTTTTAAAACCTGGATTTATCCAGCTCTAGGGCTATTATATCCGGCCTTTCCTTTAAAATTGCTTCTCTTACCTCGTTTATAGACTCTTTGGCTATATGAGATGTGCCTAATATTGTGAGATTTTTATGTGATTTCATTTATATTATTTAGAAACCAAAAGTATATAAAGTTAAAAAGATTTCTATATACATGTTAAAAACAAAATTAATACATGAGATTTATGAGATGCCAGTTTACACTGATTCTGGTGACTATTTTGGGGACATTGAGGAAGCTGTTTTAGTCAGTAATAAAGTTTTTGGTTGGAGAGTTAAGTCAACTAAGAATTCCTACTTAAGCAAGGTTTTAGGCGGGGCGAAAGGAGTTGTTGTACCTCATCAACTTGTTAAGGCTATGAGTAATGTAATGATAATATCTAAGACAGCAATACCTACTCAAGATGAGGATTTTAGTGAAGATAAATAAAAACTTTTAAATACTCATACTTTCATTTTTTAATTTATGGCTAGCACATTAGAGAATTCAATTCAATTTTTTAGGGATTTTGGCTTATTTGATGTTGTTTTACCCTTTCTATTAGTATTTACTATTATATTTGCTATTCTAGAAAAAACCAAGATTTTGGGAACTGATGGTAAGAAAGATGGGGTAGATATTCCTAAGAAGAATCTTAATTCTATGGTAGCTTTTGTCACTGCTTTACTAGTAGTGGCTACTAATAAGATTGTTTCTGCTTTGAATCAGGCTTTGCCTAATGTCGTTTTTTTAGTAGTGGTTAGTATTTCTTTTTTGATTTTAGTTGGAGTTTTTAGAAAGGATGAAGAGCTAGACTTTAGAGGGAGCCATGGGAGATATTATGCTGCATTTATTTTCTTTTTCTTGATTGCTGTTTCATGGATATTTTTAGATGCCTTGCCTAGAGATGATGGCATATCTTGGGGAGACTATTTGTTTACATATATTTTGAATAATACTTCAGGAGCAGTTGTTACATCTATGATATTTTTAGGCGTTATCTTAGGTGTTATGTATTATGTAACTAAAAGACCGGAGACTGGAGGGGCTTCTCATGGTTGACTTTAATGAGATTGTTGGACAACTGCAAGGGGCAGGGTTTTTTGATGTCTTGCTGCCATTTTTACTTATATTTGTTGTTCTTTTTGCGATTCTAGAAAAGATTAAGATATTTGGAACTGAAAAGGATGGAGAACCTAGGAAAAATATTAATTTAATGTTTGCTTTGATTACTTCCTTAATCGTTATTATTAATACAGAAATTATTGCTATTATGAATATATATTTATCCAAAATTTCTTTGATTATTATAATCTTTTTAATGTTTATGGTAGTCTTTGGTTTGTGGGCAGGGGAGAAATATGAGCCTGCCGGGTGGCTGTTTTTTTTAGGGATAATTATAGCTATTCTTGGGACTGTTTGGGCATTAACCCCCGAGATTGGATTTAATTTACCGGATTGGTTGTATCCTACTGAGTGGGATGGTCCTTTAGTGATTGGGCTGATTGTCACTGGCTTAACTTTGTTTTTCTTGTTTTCGGATGGGAACAAGGGGCATGATCATAACTCATGGCTGGAGGTGAGACAGAAAAAACAGTAAGATGGCAACTTTTTTGGATTTGGGATTGCTTGAATTTTTTATGCCAGCTTTTACTTTCTTGTTTATAACTTTAGTAGTATATGCTGTATCTGCCAAGGTTTTTGAAAAGGTGAGTGATAGGGTTAGATGGATTGCTGCCATATCTATTGGAATGATTGTTATGTTTTCCGGCGGGAGTGTGCAGCTGATTAATGTGTATACTCCTTGGTTTGTTGTTATGGTAATATTTTTATTCTTGTTGTTTGCCTTGTTTTTGTTTTTTGGAACTAAGGAAGAGGAGTTGTTTGCCAAGATTGGTGGGCAGACTTTAGTCTTGGTTGTTTCCTTGCTTTTGCTATTGATGGCGATATCTAC
>JACPLS010000016.1:13637-19015 GCA_016186375.1 Candidatus Pacearchaeota archaeon | reverse complement strand
AAGTTATTAGGAACATTGACAGGGAAGGAGATAAAGAAACTTATTCTCGGAGGTGTAGAAATAGATTCTGAAATTGAAAAAATTATTAATCAAAAGGCAGTTACAGCGAAGACTGATACTAATCAAGAGAACTTAATTGGCCTTTTCGAATTAGGGTTAGAGCAAATTCCAATAATTGATGAAACAGGAACAATCAAAGATATAGCCTTTTGCCCCTCAATTGTAAATATGAAAAAATTTCCTACTGTTAGAGGAAGGGCTCCCTTACGCATAAGCTTTTCAGGAGGAGGAACAGACCTTCCTTATTTTTTTGAAAAATATGGAGGAATCGTACTAAGTGCTGCAATAGATAAATATTGCTATGCTACTATTACCAAAAGGGCTGACAGAAAAGTTGTAATAGACTCTGACCTAACATCTGAAACAGATGTTTCTGTAAATTCACTTGAAAATTTAAAATATGATGGAAAATTTGACTTGATTAAGGCAGTCATAAAATTGATGAATCCTGATTTTGGATTTGAGCTTTTTTTACATAATGATGTTCCTCCTGGAAGAGGATTAGGATCTTCGGCAAGCGCAGCAGTTATGGTTATTAGTTTATTAAATCATCTGCAAGAAACTAACTATGATTCATATAAAATAGCAGAGCTAGCCTTTAAAGCAGAAAGGGAGGAATTAAAAATCAAAGGAGGATGGCAAGACCAATATGCTGCTGTAACAGGAGGGTTTAATTTCATGGAATTTAATGGTGATAAGACAATAATTTATCCACTTCGCCTTAAAGATGAAGTAATTAATGAGTTAAATCACCATCTTTTATTGTGTTATGTAGGAAAAGGACATGAATCTGGTGAAATACATAAAGTTCAAGAAGAAAATTTTATAAAAAAACAAGAAGATTCTGTTCTATTGCTGAACAGTATGAAAAAGATAGCCGCTGAGATGAAAGATGCCTTATTAACAAATAAACTAGATATCTTTGGTAAATTATTACATGATTCCTGGGAAAATAAGAAAATTCTCTCTCCAGCTGTCACAAATAATTTTATAGATAAGCTTTATGAGGTTGGACTTAATAATGGAGCCGATGGAGGAAAGCTCTTGGGAGCCGGAAGCGGCGGATATTTGCTGTTTTTTTTCAATCCTAAAAAGAGAAATCAACTTACAAGAGCTCTACAAAAGTCCGGAGGTGAATTCATGAACTTTGGTTTTGACCTTAGAGGGGCGCAAGTTTGGACTGTAAAAAACAGAATTTGATTCTGTTTTTTATCTATATTGAGACAATAATTAATCCTAAAATATGCATGATCTTTTAATTTTAATAGTTTATTAAATCTTTAGCATTAAATCCATAATATCACTTACAAGTTTCTTATTTCCTGCAATAAAACCCACAGCTCTTTTTTCTGGATGGTAATGCTTAGGCTCTAATTTATCAAGAAACTTTATTTTTTTACTCTCCATTTCATAGAATAGAACACTGCCTCCGGCTTCTTCCACTAATAATTTTCCTGCTACCCAGTCCCAAGGGCATTGTGGGGGTTGTATGAGAACATCTGCTCTTCCAGAAGCAACAAGACCTAGAGGTAAAGCGCAAGAGCCATTAGCATTTATTGTTCTGCATTTATCACCTACTGTCTGGAGAAGTTTATTATGAATTGGATATTTGCTTAAAAAACAATCTACACCAACAATTACATATGAATTAGATAACCTATTATCAGAAACATTGCATCTTTCTGTCTTACTATTAATTTTAATATGTGCTCCATGTCCTTTTGCACCACAGAATAAAGTTCCCCGGTAGACATGTGGTGCAAAGATTGCGCCTGCAATATGCTCTAGATTTTGAACGCAACCAACTGAAATGCTCCATTCATAATGCCCAATTTTTTTACTACTAGTGCCATCGAGTTCATCAATTACATAAACTCTAGAATTTAGCATAGAATCTAAATTATCTGCTTTAATTAATCTATTTTTAAACCATTTATCTTTAACATGCTCTTCTGTCATAAATCGCGCAACAGGATCATGCTCTCTAATCTCTCTAAGTATTTCTGACTGAGATTTAAAGTCAGCAGAAGTCACTATGGCGTGATGCCCAACATAAACATCGCCTTTTGTTTTTGCTTGCTTAACTTTATAATCAGCAACTGCATTTCCTCCAGCATGTGCTGCTTGATAACAGATATACATCAATTCATAATTATTTTCCATTTTAATGGAGAACTATCAAATAACTATTTAATCATTTGGTTGTCATAAAATATCTTTTCAAAATAGGCTTTAAAATGAGCAAATCATTTTTATCAAGACATTTAAAGATAAATATAAATAAACCATATAAAAGGAGGAAAAAAGTTCCCAAAATTATAACAGTTATAAAATTTAGAGAAATTAGGTTTTTTAACACAGAGATAATTATTAATGGAATTAAAGATGCAAGAAGTATATTTATCATTTTTCTTCTCAAAGGTATAAATGACAGGAAATATCTTATTTGGGTGAAATAAACAATACTTAACAATATAAGGATAGACATTGTTGATAGTGCGGCTCCTAACATCCCATATTTAGGAACTAGTAATATATTTAATAAAAGATTTAGGCCAAGCATAAAAGTTATATTAGTAAGCATTAATTTAGATCTTCCAGTCATTGATATTAAATGGCTTGGAACTATAGCTAAAGAACCAAAGAGAGTGCCAATTGCCAACAACCGTAGAGATTGCTCTGCCACAAGATAAGTTTCACCAAAAAATAGATTGATTATTGCTCCAGGAAAAAGAAGCATTATCAGAGCAAAAGGCAAATTAACAATAAATATCCATTTTGTAACTTGCTTACTTAATTCCTCTATTAATTTATTGTTCCTTTTTGAATATTCTTTATTTACAAGGGGGAAAAATAATTGAATAATTAGGTCGGGAGCCATCATAAGAAGAGAAGCAAGAGGTATTGCTGCATTGTAAAAACCTACGTCAGCAGCTGTCTTAAAATAACCAATAGTAAAACTATCTATCCAATAAAGAGCAAATGATGCAACTCCCAATAAAGTAAGAGGCCATGAGTATGAAAATAAGCTTCCAATGACTTCTTTCTTTTTCTTTTTTTCAAGATTATCTCTAATAACAACTTTAGCATATTTATCGCAAGCGTAATAGGCTCCTAAAAACATTATTAAAATACCTATAAAGTATGAGTACATTACTACATTTGTCCTGATTCCTATAAATATAAAGAATAATAGCGAAATAACTTTAAAAAAATTCTGCAGGAAGTTTAAAATAAATGAATAAACTCCAATAAATTCATATGCGCGCAGGATTGCAAGATAAAAATTTGCTAAAATGAAGAAAGGAATTGCCAAGGAGGCAATTCTTAGGAAAGGTATAAGTTTTGCATTGTGAAATAACCCAACTGATATAGGTTCTGATAATAAGAATAGTAGTAACGTACCAAAAATGCTTATGCTTAACAAAAATGAAAAAGATCTTTTTATTAAGTAAGAAATTTCTTTCTTTTGGTTTTTCCCTCTATAAAATGGAATAAATCTGACAAGACCTTCTGGCAAGCCAAATGAAAAGAAAGCAACAATAAAAATCAAAAGCATTGTTGCAAGAGAAAAGAGACCGTATACTTCTGGTCCAAAATTCCTTCCTATAATAATGCGGTAAAGGTAGGTAAATATCTTTGAAAGGGCAACACCTATTAAGACTATTAAAGAGCTTTTTGCAACTAGATGAAGAGATTTCTCAAATTTGGCATTTTTTTCATTTCCTTTCTTTAAATTCATGTAAAATATTAAGAAACTTGCTTTTTATATCTTCTTGGATAAATACAGGAGATTATATTTCTTCACAATATTAAATCCTTCTATATTTGAAGGTTCTCCAATTGATAGTGCATATGTTATTCTTTCATAGGAAGTTTTATCATCTTCATTTTTCTTTATTCCCCCTTCAAGCCAGATTTGCCTTCTTTCTGGTATGTTTAATTCTGGTTGGAACTTCTTGTGGAAAATAATTGATTCGTTTTTTTTCCAAAGGTCGTAATCTTGAAGGCTCACGAATTCCATAATTTCAGAGCCCCAGTATACATCAGCTAAAATTTGATAATCGTCCGGTTTATTTCCGACAACAAAAATTTCATTTGAAAAATCTTTACTCAATTTTTGCAGATCCTCCTTAATTAAATTTTTTGGAATCGACGAAGAAATTTCAAACCTTTTTGTTTCAACTATTCCTCCAATTTCTGATCCGTAAATTTGACCATTAATATTGTATCCTATTTGAATAATATAAGGAATAATAAATATAAACGCAATAACAATAGAAGAAATAAACTGTATTTTTATTGCTTTTTCATTTAAATTTTTATTAATTAATAAGAGCATAATAGGAACTATTGCTAGTAAATATCTAATTTGAGGATTATTTAATAAAAGTAAAAGAGACAAAGTAAGGAAAATCATTACCTTTTTATTTTCTTTAAAGAATTCTTTCTTTAATAGTGGCCAGAACATAAAGGGAATTGCAAGCAACCAGGGTAATATTGTGAAGAGGGTTTTTGGAGTATGGCCAAAAGAAGAGCCATAAATACCTCCAGCTAGATTCACATATCCAGAAATAAATGTTTTAATACTAGTGTAGAATGCAAAATTAAATAGTATTTGGTCTAAAATCAATCTTGGAAATAAACCTAGAAAAATGAATATAAAATAATAAAATAAATGAGAGACTTTTTTATTGTAAAGAAAGGAAATAGCCAATAGGACTCCAAAATAAAGAATTGTGTCCCAAAATGCCCATCCAAGTCCTATAAGTAAGGCAGAATAAATTAAGTCCTTTGTTTTATTTTGAGAATCATATTTATCCATAAAGTAATAAGCCCATAGCAATAAAAGAGAAGCGATCTGTATTGGATTTATCCAGGGAGCCATATACCAAATAACTGGAGAAACTAGAGCAAGCAACAGGGTCTTTTTATTTCTTCCGCTAATTATGTAAAGGGAATATATTAAAAGAAAAAGAAATATTAAACTTGTTATTTTAAAAGATAAAAAACTTTTTGTTAGATCTACAAAAGGAGCATGAACAAATCCTAAAAGATAACTATGAGAAGATCTTATTTTTGCCTGATAATTATTAGAAAAGAATTTCGCAACGTCCGCATAGTCGCCGATATCACTGGAACCGTAGTATGAGGTAACAAGAGTTAGGACAATTAATAATAAAGAAACTACTAAAATTGCTTTCTTATTTTCCATAATTTTTTCGATGATCATTATCTTTATTATTTTTTCCTCCCAATTATTGTCCATGAATTGTCATTAACCTTGTAAACATGAATGTCTTTTAACCTTTGCCCTT
>JACPLS010000016.1:0-13594 GCA_016186375.1 Candidatus Pacearchaeota archaeon | reverse complement strand
AAAATCTAAAGCTTCATCTTTTTTCCAATAATTTGCTATTTTGGGAATTAATTGGTCGAAGACTATGCTGTGAGTGTGCCAAAATCTAAAATTAGAGAGTTGATTTAAATATGGTCTTTTTTGAGGGAAAATTTTAACATAAAAATAAAGAGGAATTGAAAAGAAGTAAGTAATAATATGAACTAAACTTAGGGGGAGCTTAGATGTAATTTTTCTTATTGGATTTATATAACGGACAATAAACTCATTTCCTTCATATCCATAAACCCATATTAAAACTAAGCCGTTTTTCTTAGTTGCTTTTACAAGATTTGCTACTGCTTTTTTTGGATCAGCTAGATGATGTATGACTCCAATAGAAAAAGCTATATCGAAATAATTTTTAAATTTTAAATCGTAAATAGAGCCAAATGAGACTTTAGCATTCTTAAATTTAGATAGATTATTTTTTGCAACTTCTACAGTTCTTTTGTCATAATCAAAGGCAGAGACTTCTTTTGCGCCATATTGAAGAGGCCAATAAGAGTTTCTTCCAATTCCGCAACCAGCGTCAAGAACTGTTTTTTCTTTAAAATCTTTTTTTTGTAAAGGGAAGACCCATTTTAAGAACTGAAGCTCATATTCTGGAATAATCTTGCTATAATTAGACCATTCATAGCCAAATCGTTCAGTTGATCCTAGATCAGATTTTAACTTTTTCATTTTCTATATATTGTTTATGCCAAATCTGAAAGACTAGCAATGACCATAGCTGTCTTGAATAAAATAATTTTGAATTATTAAATCCTCTATTAATTTTTTTTATATATTCAGGATTGAAAATTCCTTGTTTATTCAAGTAATTAGTTGAAAGAAGGTCATCTCTTAGAGAAGAAAGCTCTTTTTCACACCAACTTTCAATGGGAACGAAGAAATGCTTCTTTTTCCTATGCATTGTCTCCTTTGGGATAAGGTCTTTAGCAACTCTTCTCAAAATGAACTTATCTTTTGTAAAACCATTTAGTTTAAGATCGTCTGGGATTTTTGCACTTAATTCGATTATTCTATAATCTAAGAATGGTGCTCTGGCTTCAATTGAAAAAGCCATTGTATTTTTGTCAATTTTCATCAATAAATCATCAACCATCGGTTCTTTAAAATCTAGCAATGCGCATTTTTTAATCAAATTATCTGCTCGCAGAGATGAAAAATATTTCTTCTCATAATTTTTACAGTAATCTTCTTTCTTTATATTACTTAATAATAAATCCTTTTTTTCTTCTTGATTAAATATGGCAACTTGGTTTAAATATTGCTCTGAAAAACTATTACTCAATAGAAAATTTTTAAATCTTTCTTTCCCCTTTTCACCAAGTGCAGAAGAAAATCTAAAAGCTTTATTTAATATCGAATCTGGTGTTTTTTTAATAGTTAAGAATATAGATTTTCTTGCTATTCTTGGTAGCGGGCGAACAAAATAGTAATGAGCTTTCATAAATTTATATTGAGGATAACCGGCAAATAATTCATCAGCCCCCTCTCCTGTTAAAATAACGGTGCAATATTTTTTTGTAAATTTTGATAAGAGATAAGTTGGAATTGCTGTTGGATCTGACATAGGCTCATCTCCCTGATATACTATTTCTGGAAGATATTTCAAAGATTTATCATCTATCACTAATTCTTTATGGTCGGTTCCAATTTTTTCAGCAAGAAATCTTGCTTCAGAGAGTTCTGAATATTTTTCAATATTAAAACCAACTGAAAAAGTCTTAATTGGGACAGAGACAAATTTATTCATTAAAGCAACAATAGTACCAGAATCTACACCTCCTGATAAATAAGCTCCGTATGGTACATCTGACCTAAGTCTACACTTAACTGAATCTTCCAATAATCTCTTTAGCTCTTTTTCAGCATAATTGAAATTTACCATCTCATTATTTTCTTTTAAATCCCAATATTTTCCTAATGCTAATTTATTTTCTTTTAAATTATAAATCAAGTAATGCCCAGGCATTAGTTTCCTAATTCCTGAAAATAATGTTTTATCTATTGTATTTGCTCTAAAAGTTAAATATGACTGAAGTGCATGTAAATCAACTGTTCTTTTTATATCTTTATCCTCTAAAATTGCCTTTATTTCTGATGCAAAGATAAATTTATCTTTAATATTATAGTAATATAATGGTTTTTTTCCAGCTCTGTCCCTTGCAAGAAATAATCTCTTTTTCCGTAAATCGTATATACAAAAAGCAAACATTCCCTGTAATTTATTTAATATTTCTGTGCCTGATTCTTCATATAAATGCAATAGAATTTCTGTATCGGTATTTGACTTAAACTCGTGCCTTTTTTTTAATAATTTTTTTAAATCTAGATAATTATATATCTCGCCATTGAAGACTATCCATATATCTCCTGATTCATTGCTCATGGGCTGTTTACCAGCTTTCGAGAGATCTATAATTGAAAGCCTGTTATGCCCCAGTGATACTCTTCCATTGTTATAAAAACCAGTTGCATCAGGGCCTCGATGAGCTGTTTTTTTTACTGCTTTTCTTAAATACTGGTCGTCAGACCAGTTAAATCCAAATATTCCGCACATTGTCCTCAAAGAAAGAGTTTATTTATAAAGTTTTATGGGCATAAGGATTTATTAAATTTCGCGAAAATAAAAACAAAAAAAGAAATAAAAATAAAATACTTCCTTATACAACAGTTAAATTGAAATTTGTATTTTTTGAAACACCGTCACCATAACCCCATATTACTATATTATAATTTCCAACTGGAGTCATATTTAATGTTCCATTCTGATCAGAATAGGTTTGTACCTTAAAATCTGAATTAAATGTTGGATATCCATTTGAAGAGTTGAATGTACAAATAGCATTTGTTGGACAATTATTAGTCCATAAAAAAACATTTTGGGTATTGCCAGAAATTAACGATGCGGTAACTGTTGTTGTAGAATTATCTCCTTGCGTTACTATTGCTTCTAATGGATTCGATGAAAGAGTGTAGTTAAATGGCGTATAAGTTACAGTTACAGGAATCCAATCTAAATTGCAAGTAGGATTTGGCCCTGATCCTTGTTTAAAGCAAGTAGCATTCACTCTGAAGTTCGCATTGCTCAATTTTGAAGGAGTCCATGTAAGATCGTTTGTCACATCAATATTGTAAGTCTGCTCTAGAGTATTACCTCCAACAATATGGTTTTGTCCCCAAGTCAAGCCACCATCACCACTTACTCTAACATTTAGGTAACCATTTGTTCGAGAAGCAAAGAAGTCTGCGCGAACAGATACATTTTCTATAATTGCTCCATTTCCAGTGGAGAAGTAATAATTGTACCATCTACTCGATTTATTAAATGTTGCATTAACATAAGTTGATGCCCTATTAAGATCGTTTGAATTTGCATATGAACAAAGAGACCATTGCCCGTTACAAGCCGATGGAGATCTTTGAGATGAAGCTGCAATAACAATCACTGCAAATATTGGTATTAGAAGTAATAACGCAATCAAGAATTTTTTATTCATTTATTTAATACCTCCTTTCAAATTTTTTAAGCTTTTAAAGCCTACTTTAATAAATAAAAATGCTATTATAAAAATCTTTTTATGAAAATATTCATTTAAATTAAGTGGTAATTTTAATAATTAAATTTGTTTCATTTTCGATTTGTGAAAAATCATAATTACTTTGTCGATTGTAAGATGAATCAAAATCCCATTTTTTCTTTTGATCAAGACTTGAATAAGGATAAATCGCAGGTTGGCATAATTTATATCTACTTGGTGTTATTCTGAGCATAGAAAATCCTTGTTTTAATGATAAATCTGGCCAGAATTCATCAACTCCTTGCTTTCCCCTAATTTCCAGCATCATGTTTTGCCATTCTTCTTTTGTCAATAAATTGAATCCATAAAAATGAAAAGAATTTCCTGAATCAACAAATATGCCCGGAATTCCTAGACTTTTTACTAATCCTGTATGATCTTCTGATATTCTACTTTGATATTCTTCATTAGGCCAAGAATTATATTCTTTTCCAACAAAATCAATCATTGGAATATGCATCTGACCATTTTGAGTTTTTACATTAGATGATATTCCTATTGCCCTAGTCAAGTTTAGGTCGGTGCACATTCCTTCCAGACCTCCCAGCAGTAATCCTCGCGCTCCGAAACTTTTTAATCTCTTTATCTTCCTTGGCTCCCATTTTTCTTCTTTTTCAAGTTCCACTTTATAAATTGAATCATCTGATAATTTATCTCTTTTTTTTCTTCTTGTAATATATTCTGCAAGAGTGAATATACATTCGTCAGGATTGAAATTCATATATTCATAAATAGTCTGCAAAATTTTAAGAGCTCTTTCATCAGCTGCACAAGCAATTGAATTTGAATCACGTAGTGAATGCAATAATCTAACTTTCATTTCATCATTCCAATTATTAGAAGTATATATATTAGGTTTGGGAATAACTTCGTATTTTAGATCTTGTAAAGTTTTTACTCCTGATCTCATTTCTTTATCAAACTCAGCCAGTGATGTACTTCGCAACAACGCAACATTATGATATGGAAATAAATATGCGATATCTAAGGTTAGATGCATTAAATATATTGAATCTCTCTTTAATTTCTTAGGTAGTTCATTTATTTTACAATAATCTTTTATCGGTTTCTCTGATTTTTGGTCTAAATAAATTATAGGGTTTCTAGGAAATTCTCCAACACCAACTATGTAATTAGCTCTTTGGTTATTGCAGTACCCTCGAACAACTAAAGGCTTTCCATTAGAACTAAATGCCTCTCTTGTATTTTCAACTCTTAATTTTAAATCTGTTTTTGATAAATCACCTGCGATATCTGTAATTTCCATAATATTACCAATTAAATCAGGTTTTTAATGATTATTGTAATTGTATGATATTACTTTTTTAAAGATAAATCGTAATCTACTATATCTAACAAAGAAGGATTATTAATCCATGGTTCAAGGCTTCTTCTGATATTAACACCTGTTTTTATGGGGTTAAATGTTTTCCACTCACATTGATATATGAAAAAATCTAACGCTGATCTAACAAAAGCATCAACAACCAACGGCATCTCTATGTATCCGCTTCTTTGAGCAGCAAATAATTTTTCATCATTTAGGAATTTTTCAAATGCTTCACCTTGATAATTTCCGTGGGCATTCAAGTTCTTTCCTGCTCCATTTATATCATCCATGTACCACTCTGTGTAGATTCTTAATGCAGAAAACAAAGCTAATTTTTGTGAAGTTAAGGTTTGTTTATTACCATAATTATCCACTCTGTTCTTGAAATCAAATGGCAATCTATATTTTTCAAATTCTCTTTTTAGTTCTTCTTCAGATAAAATTGAGGGAAACAATGTCATAGAAAAATTTATTTAATCTAATTAATAAACATTTCTATTGGAATTTAATATAATTTGAGTTGTAATATTTTAGATTATTTGTATATAAATTTATAATATTAAATAAATGTATCTTTAAATATCTTTGATTTATTTATTTGAAGAAAGTGGTAATAAAATTGCAGAAAGATATAAATACTTTTGAAATAAATATTTTGCATGGGAATGAGATATTCTGATATTGTTGACTACGATAAGTTAGATCCATTTAAGGAAGAAGCAATTAAGAGATTTAGCCAAACTCTCGATAATACAAACAGTCTTGGAGTGCGCATCGTCAAAGAATCAATTGGGGCGACAGCTGTCGCAATCGATATAGGCAACCCTGCTTTCTATCTCGCTTTCAACATTGAAGGTCTTGGAACAAAAAAACAAGATTTCTGAAAGTATGAGCGAAAAAGAAAAAATTGGAAATGGATTGGGTCTAGATAGAAGAGTATTATTTTCTGGTCTTGGACAAGATGAGATGGCAATGACTCTTAATGATTTAGCTGGCATTGGAGCTACCCCCATCATTTTTGAACCGATAATAGCCACAGGAAGTTCAGATTACCTTACAGACTCAGCAGTATCAGATGGTCTCCTTGATGGATTCGAAAGAGGGGCACAAATAGCCAGAGTCGCTATACCTGGTGGAGAAACTTCCACTTTAAAAGGAATTGTTGCAGTAGACACGATTGATTTAGCTGGGGCTTCCTTAGGAATAATACAACCTAGAACAAGATTAGTTTCAGACTACAGATTAGGAGAATGTCTAACAATATATGGTGTGGCGAGCAGTGGAATCCATTCGAATGGAGTTTCTCTTGCAAGAAAAATAGCTGAGAAAACCAAAGAAGGTTATTTCACAAAATTATCAAGTGGCAAAACTATCGGTGAAATGCTACTAACTCCAACAATAATATATTCTTCTTTAATTGAAGCTTTAGCTGAGGAAGGAGCAGATATTGTATATATGCAACCCATTACTGGACATGGCTGGGGAAAGATAATGAGATCAAAAAAGAACTTGAGATATGTTATAGAAAGTATTCCTGAGCCACAAGAAGAATTTAGGTTTATGCAGGAAATAGGACCAGTTGAAGATGATAAAGCGTATCGAGCATGGAATATGGGTGTTGGATGGGTTCTTTTTGCAAACTCATCAGAATCTGGCAGAATAAAAAAAGCCGGAGAGAAAACGGGAAATACTATTTATGAACTTGGTTCTATAAAAAATGGTGAGAGAGAAGTAGTAATTGTTCCTAAAAATATTTCTTACAAACCAAAGTAAGCTCACGCTAATATTCTTGACATAACAAAGTTATTGCTGGTTTTAATGTTTATTATAAGAGACTAAATAACATCCATAAAAGTTTTGCAAAAAATTTCACGCGCTACTTTCAATGCTTTTCTTCCTTCGTTTGTGAGATTATAATTAATACTTTTTCCAATCTTATTTTCCTTAATTAATCCTTCTTCTTTTAAATTCTTTAACGCGGGATATATTGTTCCTGGACTGGGCTTGTCTCCTTTCCTTTTCTCTATTTCTTGAGATATTTCCTGCCCATTCATCTCTTTTTTAGATAGAAAAAAAAGAATTAAAAATGATAGCATTCCTCTCATATCACAACAGTGTATTTGTTTCTTCATAAAATATATTGGACAACCGATATATTTAAATACTTGCATTATTCTAAATATCGTATGTCCGATAATAAACTGAAAGGAGGTAAAGAAAATATGTGCCAAACATACTGTATAAGTAGCTCTACTCATGAAAGAAACTTCCTTACAAAAGCTGAAAAAGTCGAGATGCTTAAAGCATACAAACAAGATTTAGAAAGCGAAGTTAAAGGAGTTTCTGAGAAAATAAATCAATTAGAGAAAGAAAATGATTAATAAAATCAAAGAAAAATGGAGTAAACCAGCTGACAAAATAATTGTAGAGAGAACAATATCTGCTTTAAAAAACAGCGGTATAGAATCAGCATATTTTGAAAATGCAGAATCATTAAAGGAACATCTCTTTAAGCTAATCCCAGAAAATGCAGAAGTTATGACAATGACTTCCGTTACTCTTGATAAACTTGGAATAACGAGAGAAATTAATGAAACAAAGATTTATAGTTCTGTCAGAAATAAAATGACCTTGATGAATAGAGAAGAACAACATTTAGAGATGCAAAAACTTGGTACTGCTCCTCAATACACAGTAGGAAGTGTTCATGCAGTTACAGAAGATGGTAAAGTTTTAATTGCATCTAACACAGGAAGTCAACTGCCAGCTTATGCCTACGGCTCAAGTAGGGTAATATTGGTTGTAGGGACACAGAAAATAGTTAAAGATCTCAATGAGGGTTTTAAGAGAATATATAAATATACCTTGCCTTTAGAAAGTGAAAGAGCAAAGAAAGCTTATGGTGTCGATGGAAGTTTTGTTAGTAAACTCTTAATAATAAACAAAGAAGTAACTCCTGGAAGAATTACTATATTATTCTTAAATGAAAATATTGGTTTTTAATTTTTTTATTTTTTATTTATAAATCTTCACTGACATCAAGGCCGAAAGATTGCGTGAATTCTGAAATAAGCTTATATTTATTTAGATATGTTATCCCTTTTTCCGTTATTGAATATACCCTTGTATTTTTATTTTCTGACGGAATTATGAATTTTTTTTCAATAAGCTCTTTTAAGTATAAGTCCATCATTTGATGTGAAAGATTTGACTTGTATAAAATATGAGTTTGTTTAATCTTTCCACTTTTATTCTTAACGACTTCTAAAATATCCTTGATTATTTCCAAGCGGGTTCGTTTTTTTGTCATTTTTTAAGGCTTAAGATTAAACTTAATGCAATTAGCAAATATCCCATTAATTCCAATATATGCCCAACTATATAAGCCTGATAATAAGCTAATGAAAAAGAGAAGTTTGCGCTGCTTAGCAATAATAGTACGAATGCAATTATAACAAGAATTATTTTCTTATTGCCACTCTTTGCATAATCATTGATGTAATTGTAGATTATAAATGTGATAAGAAATACAGCCAGAATATTAAAAGTAACCACTTTGTTATATGCTGAAAATATAATTAATAGAGCTAAACCTAACATAATATAATAAACTTTGCCATTCTTAAGTTTAAATTGAGTATAAACTAATGTTATAAGACCTGAAATATAAAATACCATATGGAGAAAAAGTCCAATAAAAAGAAAGTAAGTATTTCTCTCAATTACAAAGTGGGTAATATCTTCAGCGGACTTTGCTCCAGATAAAACAATAGAATTAACCAAACCTGATGAAAGAAATGAAAGAAAAATCAAGAAAAACGAAATACCAAAAAGTTTTGTCTCCCTATGTTCTGATAATTTATATATTTTATATGAAAAGAAAGAAACCGCAAGTGTAATAAAAGCGAATAAAAATTTTAAACTGACGTCGAGACCAAAGAACCATTTTGGTATAAGGTAGTAATAGACCATAAATTTTAATAATTGAAAAGGCTTTTTAAGCTTTATGAAAGATAGTTCCTTATCTTTATTCTTGATTTTTCCTGCCAAAGTGATTAATAAACCTATTTTCACATATAATTAACTAAACATAACTTTGGAGGTGATGTGAACAAAAAACTCAAGCACAAGTTAAGAATTTCTGGGGCGGTTTCCGCCCCCCTCTTTTTCTTTTACAATAACTTTTTAACTACTTATTTTATAATATTTTTTATAATTAATATTAGAGTATAAATAAAAATAAAGTAAGATAATTAAATAACTTCTTTTTCATATATTTACTAATAAAAGACTATTTTATTACTTAACTTTGGTCTTGATCATTTAGTCTTTTCGCTGCTTCTAAAACTCTTAAATCTGGAGAGAGAACAAAAACATGGTCGTCCTGAGAGCGCAGGGCTCTATAGATTCTCTGAAGAAATTCCCTTCTTGCTTTGTCCTTATAAAAACTCCAGAAATAACCTGGGTGCATTCTTCTTAATATTTTCCAAAAAATATCGTTAGCGTTTGGATTAGGATACTTAGTAAATATAACACTGTTACATATATCTCCTGGAAAGTCGACACCCCTGGAACATTTTGTTGAGAATAGAATATCTTTAAGCTTTGACTTAAATTTTTCTATCTCTAAACCTAGCTTGTCATTTGTTTGGATAGTTCTGAGACCATCTTTTGACAGCATATTATTTAATGATAATAATGAAATCTCTTCTTCTGAAGGAAGATCCTGATAAGCATTAACGTGTACGAGCGCAGGCTTTTTGGCCGTTTCTAACGAGGCAGATAGAGCTTTAAGATATTGTTCTCTCGTATGTTTACCTGAATTGAAATTATCATATTTGCAGTCAATTTCTTGACCGGTTTCTGAAATTTCAAGATTTCCTGGCATTTTTGTTTCTGCTTTTACTATTGCGTAATCATTTATACCGAAAATATTTTTTAGGACATCATCAGAATGAATTGTTCCTGACATCAGAACTAAAGCATTTGTCTTCGCACAGAGGTCTGAAAATCTCTTAGCTAAGTTTATTGTTACTAGATTGGCATATAACTCTTTATCGTCTCGAGAATAAGATACAAAAGTTTCTTCAAAAAGATCTTCAAATGTGAGTGCTGTTTCTAATGCTTTATTAGCATAGTGGGCCTCATCGAGAGAAATCTCAGCTTTTAGAGCCTCACTTTTCGCTAAAATTCTCAAGGCTTTCCCAATAAATGTATCCTTAAGAGGAAAAATTTCATTCTCCATTATTCCAGTAGCTAACTTATTTTTATGCTCCAGATTTATTAATTCAAGAATTTTATCTCTTACTCGGAAAGTTTCTTCAAATTCAGGATGGAAAGTTTGAAGCGATAGAAAAAAGCGAGTGAGATTTAGATTATCATTTTTTGAAAAATTATCTAAAAAAGCATCAGCTTCATCAATAATATCAATAGCTGTTTCAGGTTTCCTACCTATTGCCATTTCAATTTCATACTTAGCTGCATTAAAAATAATAATATCGGAATCAATATAAGATTGATATTGATCGTAATATGAACAACCTTCTTTTCTATGATAAAATATATGTGTTTTCCTATTAGCTCCGCGATAGATTTTCTGCCTTGCATCTTTTAACTGTGTGAAAGGATAATCAATCGAGCGAATTGGACTCCAATATGGATTTGCCGGAGCTATTGAAATTCTTCTTAATTTATTAATTTGGGGATTCATCTTGTTTTGTATGAAAGGATTTTCCCGATAGTAATTTATTATTTTGTCTTTGTTCTTCTCTGTTATGACGATAGTATCTGGTAAAAATGGATCTGCGCAGGTTACTCCTGGAATGATTATAGAGTCGTGATTTTCTCTGCCCGTAATTATGGAAATTTTCAACTTATTTCCTTTTTTATCTAAAAGATACTTTTTCTGGTAATAATCATTTTCATATTGCTTCTGTAGATTTTTTACAGGGACGACAATAGAAGCTTTTCCAAAGAACCTCCCTAGATTAAGAGCAATAGCACTTTTTCCAGTCCCACAAACTCCATGGATAAAAATTACTTTTTTCCCTTTTTTTATAAGATCTGAAACTTCTTTCACTAAAGATTCCTGTGTTTTTCCATTTGAATAAATAAGTGGGGATAGCTTATTCCCATTTTCATAAAGACTCCAATATTCTGAATCAGTATTATTCATTAAAACCTCCATTGAATCTCTGTGTTTGACATTTTAAAATTGTTTCCTATTGAAAAAAAACAATTATTTTTATTACTTTGAATAAATTAAGAATAAAACACAAGTATTATAAAGGATATATAACTGTCTTAAATAAGGAAGAGAATGTTAAAAAAAGATGGTGATAAAAAGATACTCATTGATAATAGTCTTGGTATTTTTATTAATGATTAATAGCGTTGTTGCCCTGAAAACAGTTGTGACTCTTTCTACAGATTATCCTAATCATAATGTTACAATAACTGTTCTTGATGTACAAAAAGATGACAAAGATTTGGCATACTTATTTAATGATACTGATAGCGAAGGAACAGTAACTTTCACTTTTGAAATTGATGGAAAAAGAGATATATCGATATATACTATAATTAGGAAGAATGGTAAGATAGTTGTTGATAAAAGGTTTGATGACCTTGTTTCTGGAGAGCCTATTGACCTTGAGATAAAGGAAGTTAAAAAAGTTTCAGCTCCTTCATCTACAACTCCAGTTAAAAATACTACGGTATTAAATATAACAAACCAAACTAATACGAGTAAAACTAATGAGCAAAAAACACAAAATAAAACTGAAATTAAACCAAATGTTTCTATTAAAGAAGAAAGTGGAAAAATAACCGGGGCTGCTAGTAATTCTTCATCAATAAAGATTCCTAGCGTTATTTATTATGTCATTGGGGCTATTGTTCTAGTTGTTATTATTATTTATGCTCTAAGAAGGGCAAAACCGTACTTTTCTTTTACATCTCAGATTAAGGAAAGCAGCAGTGCTGTTGGAGACGGAAAAGGTCTTAAAAAACCGCCAGTTATCAAGGACAAAGAATTGGAAACTGCTGAAAGGAAAATAAGAGAAGCAGAAGAAGAAATAAGAAAGATTAAAGAGAGAAATACTAGAATAGTTGAAGCTGAGAGGAAATTCCAGAATGCCCAAAAAGAACTTGATAGGTTGAAGAAAGGTTTTTAGTATTTTTATTTTGATTTGCTTTTTCATTATATAAAAAGACATATAATAATAAGAATAAAATTAAATTTTATTAAAAATTGTTAAGTACATATACTCTTAGGTGATAGTCCTTTTAATTTAGAGGGTACACTCTATATCTAATAAGTTCAGTTTATTATATAAATATGAGGATTATACGAATTATTATAATTGTATTATAGTATTATTTGTAGAATCTAATTTATGTTTAACAAAGAGCTATAATTAATTAGCATGTGTAGTTAAGGATTATAAATGATTTTTTTCCTCATTCACCAAAGTTTATTTTGTTAATGGGAAGCTATATAGAATAATGTAATCAAAGATAAAATTAATAACTCTTATATCCGAAAGAGTTATTAATCTCTGATTTCTAATAGAAAGATGTTAACACTAGAAGACATTAAAGAGAAAATGGGTAAATTGCAGAACTGGGCATTAGATGGAACTATGATTGTAAAGGATTCCATGTTCCCTGACTTTAAGGCTGCTATGGAATTTGTGAATAAAGTTGCTGAAATAGCTGAAAAGCACAATCACCATCCTGCTATTGTCATTGATTATAATCATGTTCACCTAAGTTTAATAACTCACGAAACAAATAGCCTAAGTGAGAAAGACTTTAAAGTTGCCGAAGATATTGATAAAATAGGGTAAAAACTATTAAAATGATACTTGAAATAATAATCTTATTACTTGCAATTCCAATAGGCCTTTTATTGGCTTGGATAAGTAAAGATGAGCTAAAAGATGGAAGAATTTGGTTCAAAATACTAATTATGTTGTCCTTATTTGGAGGAATTTTTTTCTTTTTATTGAGATTTAGTGTTATTGGGTTAACACTTTTATTTATTTTTATTGTGACTATTATTAGTTATTTAAAAAGTTTTGACGGGAAATAGTTAGAGTAGACAATTTTAATCTTCTTTAGGCATAGATTCGACCATTTCCATATGTTCAACAAGCATATTACCAAAATATACTCTATTCTTTCCTTTTACCCACTTTATGCCTCCCTGATATGGTTTAGAAATAAATCTCATTTCATCTAGTCTTGAAATCTCAAATAACCTACGATCGATAAAGAAATTATCTGGTTTAATAACTTCTTCAGGTTGTTGTTCCTCCCAATTTCCATTAGAATAAACTATTGGAAGATAGAGATTCCAATGACAATTCCCATTTTCTAATTTACAAATAAATAACTCTTTAGAACGAAAACTCGAAATTTTGTTATAAATAATTTTTGGCCCTGAAATTTGTCCATCAAAATTACTCATAACCTTTTGTCCTTCATATGATTGTGCATCATAGACTATTCTAGTAACAAAGTCGATCATATCAAAAGCGGATACACTAGTAAGTCCACTTAATTCTGATGGATCAAATTTCAAAGGAAAATTAAAAAAGCAATAAGCCACTTTCTCTGGTGATACGGATTTTTTTGATTTAGAATGAATCTG
>JACPLS010000107.1 GCA_016186375.1 Candidatus Pacearchaeota archaeon | reverse complement strand
GTTAAATTTAGTTGAGAAAGGAAAAAATTACGGATGGCCAGTTATTGAAGGTGATGAAACAATGAAAGGAATGGAAAAGCCAATTATTAATTCTGGAAGTTTAAATTCATGGGAACCAGCAGGAATGATTTATCTGAATGGAACTCTTTACTTCACCGGGCTAAAAGGAGAAGCTATTTATTCTTATAATATTGAAAATAAGCAACTTAAAACCTATCTAAAGGGTCAGTTTGGTAGATTAAGAGCCATCACATATTATGATGGATATATTTATGTATCAACAAGCAATAGAGAAGGCAGAGGAGAAATAAAAGAAGGAGATGATAAAATCCTTAAAATTAATCCCAGATTGCTTGTTTAATTATAATCATAATCTAGATCCAATCTAATAGTTAAAGCTTAAATAATAACAAATATTGATATTATTATGTTGGAAAAAAAGAAAAAAGCCCAGATGACAGCGGTTCTAGTAATTCTATTAATAATAGCCATAGGTATATTTATTTTCATTTATTTGCTCACTCCTAAAGTTTACAAAAATAATGAAAAAGAAAAGGATAATTTTTGTTCGAATGACTTAGAATGTGTACCTGCATCCTGTTGTCATGCAACTTTATGTTCAACAATAAAAAATAAGCAAGATTGTTCAGGAATTTTTTGCACTGCTTCATGTGAGCCAGGCACACTTGATTGTGGCCAGGGATCTTGTAAATGTATCAATAATAAATGTAAAGCAGTAATTGAATAAACAAAAAGAGGGAAAATAACATGGGCAAAAAAAATTTTGATTATTATATCTTTGTTGATTATACGGAGGAATTTATTGGATATCATATAATTGAAAGAGAAAAAATAAAAGATCTAATAGCTAAAACTTCAAAAATAAGGCATTACAAAGAAGTAAAGCATAAAAAACAATATCTAAAAGCAATAAAGAGGATATTCGAAAAAAATGATGTTGCTAATTATTTTAGGGCCTTTAAAATTAAGAAAATTTGGCAAAATTTAGAGATATTTGCAGATATCATTGAATTCATCAAATCTTATAAACATTATCTTATTTTTATATCCATTGATGACAAACACTATTCAAACTTTGAAAGGCTTGTTAAGGTTGTGGATAGCAATAATATATTTCTTATTAAAGAAGGAAATTTAAGAAAGGATAGTATTGAATTTAAATTAAGTTTAATAATTGATAATCTATTAAATTTAGAGAGGACAAAAAACACCAAATGATGATTAAAAAAATAATTAAGGTAGACCCATCAACCCTACTAACCGCATCATCCTTACGGAGCACGGGGTTCGTCAGGGTCTATCTTATTTTATACAGGAATGAAGATTTTATAAACCTTTCGCTTTTACGAGGAGTAAAAACATGAAACTTAAAATATTTTTAATAATAATTACAGCAATTTTCTTAATTACTTTAAGCATCTCTCTTGTAAATGCTGAAATTGCCAAAGCAAAAGTCGACATGAAAGTTATTGATAAAGTTTCAAAAGGAGAAAAAGCAAGAGTATTTATTAAGTTCAGAGAAACTGGCTTAAAAATTAATGAATCTAAAATATTATCCTCAAAATCAAATTATGATGCACAAGAAAAAGAGATCCAAGCATTTAATAAAAACAAGAGGAATTTAGTAAGCAACGAAATTGGAAAAAACAAAGTCAGGCACGAATTCCAGGATACAATTTCTGCAGAAATCGGTAAAGAAGACTTAAATAAACTGCAACAACAGGATTTTATTGAAAAAATAGAAGAAGTCGGTGTTAGGCACATAATGCTGCAGGATTCTGTGGTTCTGATAAATGCATCACGAACTCATTCATTGGGAATAAGTAGCGTGAATCTAACAGGAAGGGGAGAAAGCATATGTGTAATAGACACAGGAGTTAATTATTCTCATGAAAGTTTAGGAAATTGTTATGGAAATAATAGTGTTTCTTCAGGATGCAAGGTTGTAGGGGGCTATGACTTTGTCAATAGTGATAGTGACCCAAGAGACGATCATGGTCATGGAACTCATGTTGCGGGAATAGCAGCAGCAAATGGGTCAATTAAGGGCGTTGCTCCAGGAGCAAGAATTATAGGAATAAAAGTATGTGATTCAGGCGGAGCTTGTTCAGATGATGATATCATTGCAGGAATTAACTGGTGTGTGGGAAATTCTACAACATATAATATATCTGTTATAAGCCTTAGTCTTGGGTCAGGACTTTATTCAACTTATTGTAATAATGATTCTCTAGCACCAGCGATTAATTCTGCAGTTGGTGCAAACATAAGTGTAGCAATTGCTAGTGGAAATGGATTAAATAATGATGGAAACGGAAATAGCAACCAAATAGCTTCTCCTGCTTGTGTCCAAAATGCAACCGCTGTCGGTGCTACCGACAAAAGTGATTCTATAACATCCTATTCCGACAGAAATTCCTTAATGTCTCTCTTAGCGCCAGGAGGAACTTCATCTAGCACTATGTCACAAATAAATTCCACATGTTTAGGAGGAGGATACTGTGGGAATCAGGGAACAAGTATGGCAACGCCCCACGTTTCTGGTTCAATAGCACTAATAAAAGAATATCTTTCTTTGACAGGAAGGACAAGAACAGCAAAACAAGTTGAGACAATATTAAATAATACAGGTTTAAGAATATCAGACAGCGCTTCTGGAATAAATTACACCAGAATAAATGCATATCAGGCAATCATATCCATTGACAACTTTCCACCTAATGTAACTCTCCTATCTCCTGGAAATAATAGCGTTAGTGTGAACCAAAATCAAACTTTTAGGTGCAATATGACAGATTTATCTTTAAAAAATGTATCATTTTACTTGTGGAATTCATCTTCTGTTTTTAACCAGAGCTTTAGAAGTATCAGTTCAAATGCAATAGCATTTGAAATAAATATCACTAATTTGGCTCTCGGGGCTTATAACTGGAATTGCCTTGTTGCAGACGAAAACAATAATACTGCATTTGCTATTTCTAACTTTACTTTTACAATTGCAAGTTTAGATGTAAATCTATTATCTCCAAATAACGGCCTGAAGACAAGGCAAAACCAAACCTTCTCATGTAATGCCACTTCGAACAACTTATTTATCAATATGAGTTTTTACATTTGGAATTCTTCTGGTGCAATAACCAATATTACTAATAGAAGCTTAAATGGAACTCAAAATACTACAAATATAAGCTTTAATTTTACACTGCAAGATGACTATCAGTGGAACTGCTTGTTTGTAAATAATCAGTCTGCTTTGAGTTTCGCTTCAAACAATTATACAATATCTTATGACTTAACTTCTCCTAGAACGAATATTACTTCACCAATAAATGCCAGTTATTACAATTCTGCCCGCTTAAATGTCAGCTTGAATGAAAATGGCAGTTGTATTTACAGTTTTGACTATGGAAATAATAATTATAGTATGGTTAGCAGCGATAACAAAAATTTCAGCGCAGTAAATTCAACTCTCTTACAGGGAGACTATTATAATGTTACATTTTATTGCAACGATAGCGCAGGAAACATTAATAATTCAGATGTTTATAATTTTAACATCGACCTATCAAAGCCAAATGTCTCTCTTTTAACTCCAATCGATGGATATAGTGTATCGGCATCTTCAACAGCTCTTAATTTCACTTTCAATGTTTCTGACAATCTAAATATAAGTTACTGTAATCTTATATTGAATGGAGACATAAATATTACAAATTCGAGCATTATAAATCAAAGTTTAAATCACAGTTTCACTCAAACATTATATAGCGGAACTTACACATGGGGAATTAATTGCTCAGATCAGGCAGGCAATATCGGAAATAGTTCCTTGCGCTCAATTACTATATCTGCTCCTGCATCATCTACTTCTAGCTCTGCTGGGGGCGGAGGAGGAGGCGGAGGTTCAAATGCTCAAACTTTTGTTCCAAGTTCAGATGAAGTGAATAGAGGTTTTACAAGAGATCTATCAAAGAATGATAAAATAAAGTTTCTAATTTACGATATAAAGGCAGAGCAACACATTGTTGAAATTAAAGAAATAGGAAAGGATTATGTAAATATTACTGTAAATAGTACTATTGTCAATCTTTTATTGGGAATCGGTCAGAGTGCTAAAATAAATCTGACTTCAGCAAATTATTATGATTTATATATCAAACTTGAAAACATAACTGTTGGAAAAGCAAAATTAACAATACAGCTTATTAAAGAAATAATTAATAATGGAAAAATAGGAATCAATGAATCTTTGAGAGGTAATGGATCTAATATCAGCGAAGATAATGAAAACCAAACCATGAATGAAGATGGGAAAGAGAGAGATAAAAGAGAAGGGATAATTTCAATTATAAAAAACAAAATAACAGACATTATCTTGATAATTTTGCTGGCTTTTATTATTAGCGGAATATTCTATCTATTTGAATTGAGAAGAGATAAAAAATTAAAGAAAGATATAATCAGGGATGTCAAGAAGGAACTTAGAGTAAAGAAAAGATAAGGCTATTCCTTTTATGTCAATATTAGGAACGCTTAAAAAGCTCCACCTATTATTTATTCCTATGGTCTACATAAAAAAGATGGTCATGCACGGTTTTAAATCATTTGCAAAAAAAACCGAAGTTATGTTTGATAGAGGAGTGTCTGTTATTCTTGGTCCAAATGGCAGCGGAAAATCTAATGTTGGAGATGCATTATGTTTTGTCTTAGGCAGACTAAGCATAAAATCAATGAGGGCAGCAAAGGCAAAGAATTTAATTTTTATGGGTTCTAAATATGTAAAACCTGCAAAAGAAGCCGTAGTTGAATTAATATTCTATAACGGTGATAGGGGTTTTGCTATTGATAAAGATGAAGTTCATTTAACTAGAATTGTGAGGCATAATGGCCAAAGTATTTACAAAATAAATGATGAATCAAAAACCAGGGCAGAGATAATTGAGATGCTTGCACAAGCAGGAATAGACCCCCATGGATTCAATATAATCTTACAGGGAGAAATTCAGAGTATAGTCAGAATGCATCCTGAAGAAAGAAGAAAAGTTATTGAAGAAGTTGCCGGAATTAGCATTTATGAATCAAGAAAAGAGAAATCAATTCATGAACTTGATAAAACCGATGAGAAGCTTAAGGAAATAAGCGCAATCTTGAGAGAAAGAAATATTTATCTTAAAAATCTGGATGCTGAAAGAAACCAAGCATTAAAATTTAGAGAATTGGAAAACACAGTAAAAAGGTGCAAAGCTTCAGTATTATATAAAAATCTCAATGAAAAAGATAAGGAACTTTCTTCTGTTCTAAAGTCAGTAGAATCCAAGATAGTTCAAAAAGATAAAATCAAAATCCGGGCAGAAAAAATTCAAAATGAAATTGAACAGTTCAATGAAAAAATAAATTTAATAAATAAAAATATTCAACAGGCTACTGGGTTTGAACAAGAGAAATTACATGAAGGGATTGCAAATTTAAAAGCTGAATTAGAAGGACTTAGAGTCAGGAAAGAAAATTATGAAAACAGGAAGGCTGAAATTGAAAGAAGAATTGAAGAAATAAGTAAATCTATTCCAGAAATTGAGTCAGAAATTGATAGTTTGAAGAACGAATCTCCTCTAATTGCGAAAAAATCACAAGATCTCAAAAAGAAAAAAGAAGAATTTTCCCAGATTGAAGAAGAAAGGAATAAACTTCTTGGTGCTAAGAGTGAGCTTTTATCAATAAATGCAATAATGAAAGATAAAGAAAGGCAATTAGCAAGAATTAATTCGGATGGAGAGACTATATTAAAGCAAATAGAAAATGTTTCTCAAAAAATGCTTTATAGGTCTGAAGATGAATGTTCAAAGGAACTAAACATATTAAAAAAAACAGTATTAGAGAATGAAAATAAGGAAATTCAATTGCAAAAAAGAGAAATAGAAAGTGAGAAAAAGTTAGCTGTATTAGAAAGGGAAATTGAAAGATTTGAGAAAATTAAAATCGAAATAGATAAAATAGAACTTTGTCCTCTTTGCCAAAGCAAGATTAGCTTAGAGCACAAAGACCACGTTATTTCAGATTCAGATAAAAAAATACAAACAGCCAAAAAAGAATTATTAGAATTCAAAGAAAAAGTAAAAGAAATTACAAGTGAAAAAGAATCATTATTTCACGAAATTAGAAAAATTAAGGAGAAAATATTAGTAGTTGAAAGTGAATTAATAAGGCATAAAAGTGTTGCTGAAAAACAAAATATGTTGAAAAAAGTTGTTGAGGATGAAAAATCAATTAAGAATAGCATGCATGTTTTGGATGATAGAAAAAGAAATTTGGAAATTAAAGTTCTCGATTTATCAAAAGTGCAGGAGAAATATGACTCAAAAATATTGGAAATAGAGGAAATCTCATCTAGAACAGAGGAAGATGTAGACACAACACTTTTGTATAAAGAGAGGGAATTGGAGAATATCAGAAACATTATCAAGAGAAGCAAGAAAGACATTGAAGACATTGAAAATTTATTAAATGGAATTGATGAGAATTCAGAGAACAAAGCTGCTCAGCTGGATGAAAGAGAATCACAAGAGAAGGATTTAAATGAGAGATTTAAGAAAATGTTTGATGAAAGAGACAAATTACAAAAATCTATTCAGGAACATTCTGTTGAGATGAGTGAATCTCAAAGTGAAATGAAACAATTTGAAGAACAGATAAATTACCTTAAAATAGGCAAAGCAAAACTTGAAGCAGAAAAAGAAGCTTTATCAATGGAGATGAGCGAGTTTTCAGGAATTGAACTCATAAATGCAAGTATAAATATTTTGGAAGAAAAATTAAGAAAAGCCCAGGAAACATTAACACAAATTGGTTCAATCAACATGAGAGCGCTGGAAATGTACGATCAGGTTAAAAAAGAATATGATGAAGTGCAAGAAAAAGTCAACACTTTAGAAAAAGAGAAGCTGGATATTTTAGAGATTATAGCAGAAATAGATAAGAAAAAAATCAAGTCCTTTATGAAAACATTTAAAGCAATAAATGAGCTTTTCAGCAGAAACTTTTCAAGATTATCAGCTAAAGGAACAGCATTTCTTGATATAGAAAATAAAGAGGATGTGTTTGCTGGGGGGGTTAGTATTGTTGTAAGGTTGGCGAAAGGCAAATACTTTGATGTTACTTCATTATCGGGAGGAGAGCAGACTCTTGTTGCTCTCTCATTATTATTTGCTATCCAGGAATTTAAACCATATCATTTCTATATCTTTGATGAAATTGACGCAGCATTGGATAAGAGGAATTCAGAGAGGCTCGCAGCCTTATTACAGCAATACATGAAATCAGGGCAGTATATAGTTATAACGCACAACGACGCCATAATCCAGAATTCAAATATTCTTTATGGAATTAGCATGCATGAAGGGGTTTCAAAGATTTTAAGTTTAAAATTAGATGGAAATAATAATGATCAAGGCAAAGATGCTGGACAGAAGGAAGATATTATTGAAGATAAGGTGGAATAAAATTGATGATAAATAATTCAATAAATTAATTTACTTCTAAAATAAGAATTAGAATTTAATAAAATAAATCCCTCTATCTTTAATGTTTATTACTTTATTCTATAATTTTAATAGATAAATACCATCAATAGATATTAAAGATTGAGGAAAAGGTTAAAAACCCTTTTTCTTTATTTAATACATGGTTAAGAAAAGAGGAAAAGGTGTACCAGCAATAATTGGAATTTCTGGTTTTGTTCTGATTTTTCTATCTTTAATTGCAATATTCAATAATGTTCATAATTGGCATTTCCTTGCAGCAATCGGAGTTTGGTTCTTCTCCGATTATCTCGCATCTAAGAAAACTAAAGATACCGCGCTTCAAATTTTAATGCGAGATAAGAAAAAATTCCTAAAATTATATTTTATAATGTTTCTTATCGGAATAATTATTGAGATTATCGGAAGATTTATTTTACAATTTTGGAGTTATTCTTTCATAAATTCCCCAATATTTGAATTAGTATTATTAATTTACTATCCGTTTATTCTTTTTTCTTTTAGGGAATTATACGTCGCCTTCACAAGGGCAACTGAAAAGAAATGGATGGCAATGATTATAGTCATGTTAATTGGTGTATTACTTTGGCAGGTCGGTGGATTTTTTTCCGGCGACTGGGATTATCAGGTTCAATCATATTCAAATTTGAAATTATTTAATTTACACTTTTTCTTTATTATCGGTTCCGCCCTCCTAGTCTTAATTCCTGTTTATGTTTATAGAAATATTTTCAATTTAAAAGAGTAAATAATTTTTTTGAGTCTAAAAACTCCCGCTTACGTTAC
Source organism: Candidatus Pacearchaeota archaeon (assembly GCA_016186375.1). Taxonomy (GTDB): domain Archaea; phylum Nanobdellota; class Nanobdellia; order Pacearchaeales; family GW2011-AR1; genus VGKP01. The sequence continues at coordinate 4,396 of JACPLS010000107.1, read as the reverse complement.
AATGTAACTTTGTTTGATAACGTCACAAGAATATAGATAAAATTGAATTATTTCCTTCGATATCGATGTTTTAATTCTTTTCTTAATATTCCTCTAACGTCTTCTGTCCCTGTTCTGGAAATAATGATTTCCAAGTACTCCAAGTTTTCCTAAAAATACCTGAATCTTTTAAACTTAGACCTGATTTCCTAAGGAACTCTTTTGTTATAGGATCTGAGGGATATCCAGATCCTATGTTTCCAAATTCTTTATATTTGTCTCTTAATTTACTAATCTCTTCTTCTCTTCTAACTTTTGCCAAGATTGAGGCAGCAGAAACTGATGTATGATTAAAATCTGCCTTATGCTCACAATGAATTTCTAGGTTTTCTTTTTTCTCTATATAACCGCTGAGAGTATTCTTCCAAGCTATCGTATTAACCGATGGGCAATCAACTATAACTTTTATTTTTTCCTTTCCTTTGTTAAGATTATTTATAATTTCAGCAGCCTTCATTGCCTCCAATGTGTTCAAATTTATTCCAGAATTTATAGAAAGGTCTATTTGCTCAGCTGTTGTTGAAACTGTATAAGAAGAAATAAGGTGTTTTTTTATTAATTCAGAGAGCGATATCCTTTTTTCATGTAAAAGTAATTTTGAATCAGTAATGCCCGATTTTTTCAGGTACTTCTCCTGTTCTTTGTTTATCAAGACCCCAGCTAATATCATTGGCCCTATTAGTGGTCCTCTCCCCGCATCATCAATACCCAAGATTAACATAAGTATTGGAGAATAAGTGATTTTAAAAATATATTGAATAATAATATCTATTAGATTATATTATTTATGTGTAAATAAAAATCTTCACTTTTTATTGAATCTGTAAGATTGTTTCTCAAAATCAACAATTTTATCATTCTTAATGTTAAGGCCTTCTTTCTTTAACATCTCAATTTTCTTTTTTCTTCCTTGGGAAAATCCTCCAATCTCGCCAGTGCTTTTTACAACTCTGTGGCATGGTACAAAAGGAGAATATTGGTTTTTGTTCATAGCATTTCCAACTGCTCTGTATGCTATTATTCCAAGAGCATTCGCAATCGACTTATATGTTGTAACTTTTCCTTTAGGCACTTTTCTTAACAATAAGTAGCATTTCTCGCTAAATGAAATTTGTTTCATTTTATTTTTTTCACAAATTTAGATAATTTTTTGACGCCTTCATCATCTGTAAAATGACCAATATCTTTCTCTATAATTACATTCGCTCCTAATTTTTCTTTAAACATTTTAGAGTTTTCTTCGATATATCCATAATATTCATTGCTAGATATATAAACCAAAATTTCTTTTGGCATATTTCTTATTTTAATGAAGTTTATGGGTTTTTCTATCCATGGTTTGGCTATTCTTTCCTCCTCATCATTCTCAAGGTTTTCAAGATTAAACCACCCAGCTATGAATATGCATCTCCCAACTTTTGTTCCTTCTTGAAGAGTTTCCAGATATCTTATAATTGCCTGGCATCCAATACTATGTCCAATAAAATTTGTTTCTTTATTGGGTTTTTCAACTTTTTCACTTAAGAACTTAATCCATTTCTCAATTTTTGGTTCATCAGTATCAGGCATACTTGGAATAATTACTTCATATCCTAATTTAGAAAATCTCTCCTTAAGTAATTTATGAATTAATTCTTCCGGGTTACCTCCCCATCCATGAACAATGAAAACTCTTTTTGTCATTCTTTTTATAGAGAATAATATTTTATAAACTTATATATCTTAATCCTTTAAATTTTATATTATGTCATCAGGCTAGCCAATAATATAGCCGATATAATAGCAATAATAAGGCCTATTTTTTGGTGTTTTCTCAAATACTCTTTATTGACAAAAAGACCAAGAAGTACAGCAATAATGATATAACTCTCCGACAATGCTACTGCTAAAGCAATTGGGGCAAGAGTCATCGAAAAGGCAAAAGCAACCCACGCAATATTATCCAATGTGCACATAGAAAAAAGAAGCTTTTTATTTTTTATTACATCCTTAAATGTTTTTCTAAGATTTTTCTTCGATATTAAATAAATAAAACAGGCCAATGCTAAGAAAGTGCTTAAAAACCAATTAATTATTAATGCATTTGTTTCTCGTGCTCCTACACCTACTAAAAAATTTGCCAAACCCATAATTATAGCAGAAAAAGCTCCAATAATTACTGCTTTTTCGAGCCAGATCTTTTTTTCCAGATGATAGGAACGTAATGAAACCAATACTAGGCCAACAAGTAGAGTAATAATCAATATAATCTGGAGAGTAGAAGGAATTTCCTTCAAAATAAAAAAAGCCGCTAAAGCAGAAACTGGAACTTCTAAAGACCATAAAGGTTCAACAACAGAAATCTTTCCTCTTTTTAATGATTCAAATTCAAACAAGGCAGCAATAAGAATAGTGAAAGAAGGGGCAAGGAGAATTAAATATTTCTCATCAAATGATAAAAATAAGGTCGGAATATCTTTATATACAAATGGAAACAAAAAAATGACTCCAAATAATGAAATAAAAAAGAGAGTTTCCCAATCTCCAAATTTCCTTGTTGATCTTTGTATGAAGAAGTCACCGACACCCCAGGCGAACATCGCAACAAATGCAAATATTATTCCTAATTCTACACCCATTTTTATCTCCTTATCTTAATAAGGAATATATCATTTAAATGTATTGTATTTAATTGTTTAATAATAAACTCATAACACTTCTAGAGCAATATTTATTGCTTCTTCAACAGCTTCTTTTTCTCCAGGCGAGAATATAGGATCAGCCTTAAATCCTGGATATTTCGAATCAAAATATTTTTGTATCTCTGGAGAGCCACCATCAATTCCAGTAACATTTTTCTCCAAAAGAGGAAAATATTCAAAACGATTTGTTGGAAACTCCAAAGCGTATGGTTGTTCAGGGCATTTTAACTTAAGTTTATCATATTTTTCACTTTTATCTTTTGTGTATTTTAATAAATTATAAACTTTTAATTGGTTTTCCTCTGAAAAATATCTTCCCTCAAAGACATTTCTCATTGTGGATTCGACTTGAGATAACGAGTTAGAATAATCTGTCCTGATGATTTCCATCTCATCAGCTATTCGAGATAATGAAAGTTCTTCTTTCTGTGGAACACAACCTAAAATTCCAATTAAACCTGTTAAAGACAAAATCCTAATAATTTTATTTGATTTCATGATAATATAGCAGAGGGTGGATTTGAACCACCGACCTCCAGGTTACTCATGTAATTCAATATGGGCCTGGCGAGCACTCCGGGCTACTCTACTCTGCTGTAAATAATGGCGGGCAAGACCTTTTAAAGCTTATTGTTTTTAGTAGATAATGGGAGATAAGGGAAAAAATATTGGAAAAGCAATTACACAAAATATTCCAAATTTTCTAAGTATAAGCAGAATTATCCTTGCCTTTGTTGTAATTTTTCTAATTGTAACAAACCAATCAGTAATAGAAATAGTTTTTTTATTTTCTCTTGCCGCATTTACTGATTTTCTTGATGGACAACTAGCGCGCAGATTTAAATGGGAAAGTGAATTTGGAAGAAAAGCAGATGTTTTAGCTGACAGGTTTTTATGGGTGGGAACAGCAGTTGCATTTTTGACAGTATTTGGGATTGAGGGTCAATTAAAGTGGTTCGACGGTATTCAATTAATGTTAATAATGTCCAGAGAAATTGTATCAATGCCTTTCGCCCTTATTGCCTTCTTTTCAGGAAAAGGAATTCCTAAAGTGCGTTTTATAGCAAAGGTGACCACATTATTTCAGGGTTTTGCTCTGCCTTCATTGATATTAAGCATTGTCTATCCTTCATGGATTTATTTAAGCTTACCACTAGGAATAGTTTGTGGTATAACTGGCTTCATTTCAGCGATGTATTATATTCAGGATATTAAGAAAAAAGGAGAAAAAGTCTAAAATGAGCGGCCCAGGAGAGGGAAAAATAAAAATTGGAAAAGCAGATATTTACATACACATAAAAGGTAAGTCAGGTGCATCAGTTACACACATTGATATAGAGCTTCCAATTTTGAATAAGATTATCAAGCCAGGAGAAAATAGTTATGTTGGTGGAAAAGAAGGAGGAGTTTTCCTTGGCTTAAAGAAAGAAATGATTAAAAGAGCGGAACATATCGCGAAGAAGAAATAATCATTTCACTCATATAATTTAACAATACAAATATATTAAACATTACCAACAATTTTTACCAATTCAACAGTATCTCCGCATGAGTGTTCAAACTATTAAATTAATCCACAAAGCTTAAATACTTAACCTATCTATTAGATAGGTATGAAAAGAGTAAAAGTTATAGAGAAATCGATACTCACATTGAAGGGAATAAAATGTTTTCTT
>JACPLS010000106.1 GCA_016186375.1 Candidatus Pacearchaeota archaeon | reverse complement strand
TTTCCTGGAGTCGGTGACGTCTTTCATTATACTTTTTTCATGTTTCATATAGCCCTTTACAGTATTCATCAAGTTTGGAACTAGGTCTGCTCTTTTCTTCAATTGAACATCAATTTGGGAGAGAGAATTGTCTATTCTGTTCTCAAGTATTGTAAATCTGTTGTAATAGAAAATGAATGCTAAAACTACAAGGACTATGATTGCTAAGATTATCCATAATATTAATGCCATATATTTTTTAGGAAAAGAAGTTTTATAAATCTTGTTATTGCAGAATTTTATGGTTATTAAGGAGAGAAATACTTGTCTTGAACCCAGAACTGCTTCAGCAATCAAATTAAGTATTGAAATCGGAAGACGAATACAGCAAGATTTGCCGCGAATAGCTGAAGACTATGGGAAATTATTGTCTAGGAAAGAAATAGCAAATAAATACAATATATGTGAGATGTATGGAGTCGATATTGAAATAGCAAAACCAGCAATCAGTTATGCAATCAGAGGATATCATGGAGAAGAAAATGTTGGAAAACACAGAATTCCTAGATTTGAAGGGTTAATTACTGATAAAAAGGAATTGAAAAGAATTAGATTGAAATTAATAGAGAAAGGATTAGAATATATGGTAATTGAAAAGATAGGTATTCATTCGCAGAATATAGAAGAAAGGAGATTATTATCTTCAAAAGGAGGAGTTAATAGTGCAATTAGTAATGGTTTTGTTCCTTGGAGTAATGAGGAATTGGATGAAGCATATAGATGTTCAGAAAATAATAAATATTGGTGTAGGAAAGGTTATGCCGGAAAACATAGAGTTGATAATAATTTAATTGCTGACAGGATAAATAAACTCTTTCATAAAGGAGAAAGAGTTAGAAATGGATATAAAGTTAAAATTAAATTGTGCAGATATAGAAAGAAAATTGAGAGGTGATTTTTCCGGTTAAAGAATCTCTTTGATTAAGATTTTTAACTCTTGTGTAATTTCTTGTTCTTCGTACTTTACATCTGGATATTTTTTTGATAACTTTTCTTTAATTTTTTTTAGTGCAATTTCTTCTATAAATTTTTTGTCTTCAGAATTCCAATTGAATTTCTTTGCTGTTTCTTCTGATTGAGTTCTATATTCGATAAATTCAGAATTTAGAAAATGCACGGACTCTGGTCTATTAGTATGCTCTTTTACAATTTTATGAATTACCGTGTTTACTATCAACTTTATCAAAGATTCTCTATCTCTATTTTTTCCCATATTGACTTGTTTAATTCAATTTCTAGATACCTAACTAAGAGGTTTAAGTAATTTAAAGCTAGTTTCTTTTCTAATAAAGAAGCAGTATTGTTTTTTAATTTAAATACAAGGTTATCACCTAAAATATTTATTAAATTTTGGCTTAGATAGTAATTATCTATTTTTTTATTCATCAATAGAGAGACCAGGAGTGCATTTCTTATAGCATTATATATTTCTTTTGGCTTAGAATTAGTATTAAAATCTTCACTCCAATCTAATTTCATCTTTAATTCTAAATGATTAACAGATATTTTATTTGGAATTTTTATCTTTCCGTAAATTATTCTAGAGTCTTTTAATTGGTAGATTAAGGAAGGATTACCCGGATATTGCAATATTATTGATTTTTTTGAGTATATTTGGACATCCAGATTTAAATTTTCTTTCTTCCCAATTATTTTCAATTTTTCAATTAATTCTTTTTTCTTTTTTAAACTTGGCGTTAATATTTTCTTTGTTGCTATTATTAGGTCTATATCATTATATTCTTTATAGTTTGATTGTATAGCAGATCCGCAGATAATTATTGTATCTACTTGAGGAACATTTCTTAGTATAATATCTCTAATTTTTCTCTCTATAAAAATCGCTTTTGGATTATATTCCAGCTTTCTTAAAAGAACTTTTGCATTAAATTGAGTCATATCTCTAAGTTTTGGTCTTACAAATCTGCTTAAATAGTTAGAGTCTTGTTGGCTCATCCTTTTATTTTCTAATCTTTTATTTATGATTTCTATTGCTTTTTTTGTTAAAATTTTGCTCTTCATAACTTAACACTTAATAGTGTTATGTATATAAATGTTTGTTTTTTACACTGAGAAAATTCATTTGCGCATGCTCCGTGGCTTTAGCCCGTGAGTAAGCAAATGAATTTTCGAGGTCTGAAAAACTAAAAACCTTCTGGGTTTTAACCCAGAGTTTTTCAGATTTCTTTTAAGGTACTAAAGTCTTAGGAAATTTTTCTCTCACTTTTTCATTTTTTCTTTAATTAAAGAAATTTCTTGAAGTGTCTTAAGTTCAGATGATGAAAGTAAGTCTTTATTCTTCTTAAATTCCTTAAATTGCGAATCTGAAATATTAGTGTATAGAAATTTGATATCTTTAAGCCTACGATCGAATGCAATTCCAGGAAGAGCCATAGCTAATTCTTGGCCTTCTGATCCTCGCTCTACGGAAGATTTGTCAAGTTGTAAAGACTTAACTCTTGCAACTTCTTCTCCATTTTCATCAATTAAAGGAATATTTATTTTTATTTTTCCAGTAAGTATGCGGACTCCGAAAATAGCAGGATTAGAATTTCTAAAAATATATTTTGGCAATATTTCAAGCTTGCAGATTGTTGCAAGTCCAAGGAGACGTTCTTTTTCGATTTCTCCTTGCTTTTTTTTACGCCAAGCGGTAATATCTTCAATGAGTTTATATATGACTTCATTAGTAATGATCTTGATTTTACTTTTATCTAAATCTTCTTCCATGTTTGTGTTGAAACCGAGGATTATTGAATCTAATGGATTTATTTCTAAGTTTGCTTTTGCACTTACAACATCGCTTTTGTTAATTGGCCCTATTCCTGCTTTTAAGACAGATATTTTTTCTTGTTTTAATAATGTTAGGAGAGCTTCTAGACTTCCAAGAGAGTCAGCTTTAACAATTATTCCTTCCTTGTCTGTATTAATAGATGATGATAAATCATCCTTTAGAGAGATTTTGATTTTTTCAAGATCTTCCTTAACTTCCTGAAAAGGCATACCTGGCAGAATATTCTCTATTTCTGTGAGCTGAATTTTCACACCAGACGCAGCAATTACTTTTTTTGAAGGCTTGAATTTATTTGACAAAGGAAGAATTTCTTGAATAGCTCTAACTTTAGTTATAATTGGTTCTTCAAGACTTGCTATAACTAATTGGTCACCTTCATCTAAGGAGCCATCATATAATATCGCTTCAGCCCACACAGTTCCTTTATCCTTTTTTACTTCGAGTATTACTCCTTTTGATGCCTCTGCTATAGTAAGCTTTGTTTTGAGAAAACGCTGGCAAAGCCCACAAAGAACATAAAGAAGTTCTGAAATTCCTTGACCAGACTTGGCAGAGCAAGGGACAATTGCAATTTTTTTTGT
>JACPLS010000015.1 GCA_016186375.1 Candidatus Pacearchaeota archaeon | reverse complement strand
TAAAAAATTTGGTTCTCGTTCCCTCATAGCTTTAAAAAGAATAGAAGAAGCCTCTCTCATTAAGCAATATCCACAACTAATAGAAATCTCTGGAAAGAAAGTCGCCCAAGCCGAACATACGATCATTATTACAGAAAAAGAAAAAATAGTGACGACTTTGTAAAAAACTTTTTATTAATTAAACTTTTTTTACATCCAAATTCAAAAAGATTAAAAGGAACTTAATAGCAGTAAAAATAAATACAATTCTAAGATTATAGAAAACAAAAAAACGATGTGCCACCGCAGCTTAAAAGCTGCGGTTTGCGACAGGCACTCGTTTTTTGGATGCAGCAAATTTAATAAATTTGCTGAACAGAAAATCCTCCAGATTTTCTTATGCTCAAAAAGTTACCGCACCTTGAAAGGTGCGGTTTTCTGGAGACTTTTTGACATAAAAAGTCAATCCGCTCTCATCGTTTTTACCCATATCACTATTATAATAACCAAAAGCAGAATCATTGTGCCAAAAACCAAGAGAATTGTATAATTATTCTCAAGAAAAGAGCTTTTTTCTTTTTTGCTAATTTTATCCTGCCCATTATCAGTTGTTTTCTGTGTTTCCTCCAAATCATTGTATGGTTCTCCAGAATATTCATTTTCTTGATTAGGTTGTGTTGTTTGTTCTTCCGGATTATCATATAAATTATCTTCTTCTGGTACAGTAGGCTCGCTTATAAGCTGTAAGAAAATTTCGGCATTTGATGAATTCAAGCTATACATAAACAATTCTAAATCAAATACCGAATCCTCATTAATATCTATTTTTACTTTATCTCCGAGACTCAAATTAAAGCTTGAATTTACGTCAAATATAAATTCTGCGCTGTTTTCAAATATCTCAGACAACTCAAGATCATAAAATTGAGAATTGAAACTGAATCTAATTATTTCTTCCTTCTCCATGGGCTCTGAAAAACCCAAATTCAAGTCAAGGTTATCAATAATCCTTATATTGTTTTGGCAAACAGGGCAAGATCCTCCACAATCAATGCCTTCTTCATCAAAATCAATTTCTCCATTCCCACAGCTTTCCGGGTAAAATATCTCTATATTATCCATTATTAAATTTCCTGTATTTCCCTGACTTTCATAAATTCCAGCAAAAGTATTACCTCCTGCTTTATTTTCAGTCACATTATTATAATTAGATCCTAAGACTAATGACAACCCATAACCCAAATTATAACTAATAGTGTTGCTATCAATAATATTATATTCAGAAGAATTAATCAATATACCATTTCTGGAATTATAACTTATATTATTGCTTATAAGATAATTATTTGCACCAAATGAAATCAAAATACCATCAATATTATTTCTATAAATATTGTTATAATTTAGTCTGTTGAAATTTCCAGAAATAATTAGAGCACCTAAATTAAAGTTTGAATTCATTTCGTTATCTTCAATTGTATTATTATTTCCAGAAATAAATAAGCCATTCAAATTCGAATTAAGATTGTTTCCAGATATTAAATTATTATTCGATCTTGATATAGAAATTCCATTGAGAAAATTTAAATTTATAGTATTATTGATAACTGAATTAAAATCGCTTTCCGAAATTTCCATTCCAATGTAATTCTTATTAAATACGTTGTTAACCAAAGATATATTATTGCTATTCACAATTAAAATACCTCTGCTTTTATTACTTGTATCATTCATCTGGACATTACAATTTTTAATACTTACATTATTTGCATCCTTGATTAATATTCCAGGTGAATTTTGAGTTATATTGAAAATACTTTTACCATTACAATTTAATTCGGTATTTGAGCTATTAATAAAAAAACATCCTATAGAATAAATATCAGAATTAATTAGAGTTTTAGTTAGTTCGTATTTTCCTGAAGAAGTAATATTCCTACAAGAATTAACAAGTAATGCATCTGGAGAACTTGGGACTAGTAAATTACTAGATTGGTTTATATATAATGATTTTACTTCTTCATTGTTCAATGCTTTACTAAAAATCATTATTTGGTCTACTGATCCATTAAAAGTAATTCCTTGTGCCCCTCCAATAATTATATTCTTAGCAACTTTTCTTATTGGTTTATTAATTGTTACTGTTCCCTTTAATTCTCCATCTAAATATACCTTAGCATTTGAGCCATCATAAATCAGTATATAATGATGCCATTTATAAACAGAAATCATTTGGCTTGAAGCCAAAAAAGTTTGCGTCCCGTCACCAAAAGTTAATCCAGTATATAAAATTCCCCTATCTAAATGAGTGGTGAAAACTCCGCTGACAGCGCCATTACTGCTCCATGAATGCTCGATAATTCTCTTGACACTAATTGTATCATCTGTGTTAAACCAAAAACTTAATGTAAAAGCATCAAAATTCATTTCAAGATTTCCAATTACTGAATCATTTATCCCGTCAAATTTACCGCTCCTTCCGTCAATTCCTTCCCCTTGAATATTTACTCCGTTCAAAGTTGTTAAATGCTTAGTTCCAACAGAATCTTTAACCTCTCCAGCTGCACCGGTCCAAGAAATTTCATTAAATTTCCATTCTGCCACCGCACCCGTAATAGTATCCGAAGAAGAAGCAAAAAAGCTATTGCTCTTTATAATAACATTTCCAATTATATTGCTCTTTATAATTCCATAAAATAGAAAAATTATAAGTAGTAAAAGCAAAATTATTAATAAAATTACAATCCTTTTTACTCCTTTTTTTTCCCCTTTTTTCATCCGCCTTCTAATTAACATTAACTTATAAATATTTTTGTTTTCATGATTATAATATTAATTAATTTAATGAGATAACTCTCTATTTAAAAAAAGTATCCTCTATTTACCCTAACCTGCATAAATAGGCCCGACTTCCATGCCTGCCTTGGCTTGCTTAATATAATATTCCTCAATCTTTTTATATCTTTTCGCTGTATCTGCAGATACAGAAGATTTAACTTTATCCATGGCAAGTTCGAAATCTTTTTTAGCAACTCCCTTAGCTCCTATGTCTCTTCTCAAAGCGTTCATTGCAGCTTCTCTACATAATGCCTCTATATCGGCTCCAACATATCCTTCTGTCATCTTCACTAATTCTTCTAAATTAAAGTCTCCTTCAATAGGCATCTTTTTAGTATGAACTTTAAATATTTCTCTTCTTCCCGCCGCATCAGGAACATCAACTAATATCACTCTGTCAAATCTTCCAGGCCTTAATAAAGCAGGGTCAAGCATATCTGGCCTGTTAGTAGCTCCTATTATTGTCACATCTTTCAGCCCTTCTAGACCATCAATTTCCGCCAGAAGCTGGTTCAAAACCCTTTCAGTAACTTTATTCCCCATTTCTACTCCTCTTCTTCCAGCTAAAGAATCTATCTCATCAAAAAATATAACGCATGGTGCAACTTGTCTTGCTCTCTCAAAAATCTTCCTGACTCCTTTTTCACTTTCTCCTACCCACATGCTCAATAAACTTGGCCCTTTTACATGAATAAAATTAGCTTCTGACTCTTTCGCAACTGCTTTTGCAAGCATGGTTTTTCCTGTTCCTGGAGGCCCGTAGAGCAAAATTCCTCTCGGTGCTCTTATTCCCATTCTCTTAAAGCTATCAGGATTCTTTATAGGCCATTCAACTGCCTCTTTTAACTCATCCTTCATAGTCTCCAAACCACCAATTTCATTCCAACCCACATTTGGAGTTTCAACAAGTACTTCTCTCATCGCACTAGGCCTCACAACTCTCAATGCCTCTTCAAAATCTTCTGCCCTTATAATAATCTTCTCCAAAACCTCTTTAGGAATTTCTTCCTCTTCCTCTAATTTTAAGCTCGGTAAAATTTTTCTTAAAACATGCATCGCTGCTTCTTTGGTTAGAGCACTCAAATCTGCACCAACGAAACCATGTGTCCTAGAAGCCAAAATTTCAAGATTAACATCTTTCGCCAGAGGCATATTTCTTGTATGAATCTTTAAAATATTTAATCTTGCTTTCTTATCAGGGACAGAAATTTCTATTTCTCTGTCAAATCTTCCGGGCCTTCTCAATGCAGGATCTAAAGAATTAACTCTGTTTGTTGCTCCTATCACAACTACTTTACCTCGAGATTTTAGACCATCCATTAAAGTGAGAATTTGGCTTACAACTCTTCTCTCTACTTCTCCTTGCACATCTTCTCTTTTCGGTGCTATCGCATCAATTTCATCAATAAATATAATACTAGGAGCATTTTTTTCAGCTTCGTCAAACATATCTCTAATTCTCTTCTCTGATTCTCCATAAAATTTACTCATACATTCAGGTCCATTAAGTAAAATAAAGTTTGATTCAGTTTCATTTGCGACTGCTTTTGCAAGAAGGGTTTTTCCTGTTCCTGGAGGTCCATGAAGTATTACACCTTTTGGAGGCTCTATTCCTAAGCGATCAAATATCTCTGGATGTCTTAATGGCAATTCAACCATTTCTCTCACTTTTTTAACCTCTTCATTTAATCCTCCAATATCTTCATAAGTTACTTCAGGTATATTTTCTTCTGACATATCGATTGCTTTCGAATGAACAATCACTTCAGTATCTTCGTTAATAATGCAAGGTTGTGAAGGTGTAGTTGAAGAGACCATGAATTTAAGTTGCTGAAATCCTGCAAAACCAAAATTATTGCCAAAAAGATCATGTAAATCCCCAAAAATATCTGGAAATCCTTCACTCATCAAGTCCATTCGTCTTTGTACTCCACCTAAAGAAATAATGTCTCCTTTCACAACAACTCTCCCCAATAAACCATGTTTAAATAAATCCGGGTTTCCCTGTACCATTATATTTTGTTGTGCAGGAGCAATAGCTACTTTGGCAGCAGGTTTGGCAACAACTTTTTTTACATTTACCTGCTCTCCTACACTAGTTTTTGCGTTTCTTCTTATTAAACCATCAATTCTTATAATTCCCTCACCAACATCAGCAGGATATGCTCTATCAACAATTGCAACAGTTTCCCTCTGTCCTTTTATAGAAATAATATCTCCTCTATTCAAGCCCATAGCTCTCATTAAATTAGGGTCAATTCTGGCAATCCCTTTATAAACATCATCCTGTAGAGCTTCTACAACTCTCAATTTTATTTCTTCACTCGCAACTTTCATTATCCAAGCCTCCTTATTCTTTTCATTTTCATCCTTCTTATATTATGTGTTGGATTATTTATATTCTGCTCTTCCACAATATCTATATTTCCATGGCCATAATTTCTTACATTTCTTTTAATCCCTCGAGATTGATCCTCATAACTCGCTTCTTTCATATCACTATTTATTTCATTATTTTCATCATCTCCAAACATTACTTTCAAAGTGCCAAAATCTTCAAAACATAAATGCACCATGTCATCCATTCTTCTTTTCATCATCCTGTGCTGCTCATTAATAAAATCAACAATTTCTTTTGGTATACTAATTGCGTGACTATTTCCAACCATCCTTAATTTAACATCGAATGTTTTTCCTCTCAAATCATTAAATTGTTCCTGTGCATTAAGATCTGCCGGATGTATTATCTTATCTCCACAATTAGGGCATGTTACTGCCCTAAGTTCTAAGCCATCTTTCTGAACAAAAGCTGGCTTCATCTCCCTCTCACATTTCTTGCACATTATTTTCGCATCAAATATATCCGTCATTTTTATCTTTTTATTTTAGTAATTCCCATTTAGTATACACGTTCGGTATATACACCACTATATAAATCTTTTGGTAGTTTATTATAATATTCTATTTAGAAAATATATTGTATTTACTGTTCATCTTTATGATAAAAATCTAAAATCACTATGGTATCGTTGTTTTTATTGAAAGCATAAGAGAGTCTGAAAGGTTGTAAATAAACTTCCCTTGTTCCTTTTCTATTATGTTTCATAGGTTTTCCAACTTGAAGATTATTTTTAATCTTAATAATAAGTTTCTCTATTCTGTCTTTAATTGAAAAATTTTTTATTTTAGAAACTGTTCTTTTAAAGTGCTCATCAAAATCTATTTTCACCATTTTTTCATTTCTTTTACAAAATCTTCAAATTCCATTGTCTTAAACTCTCCTCTATCATGTCTTTCCCAAGCTTCTTCAGTTTTTCTTGCAAATTCTAAATCTTCCTTAAATTTCTCATCTAGGGCATCAACTTTTTTTAACAAGAAACTAGATTTATCTTTGATAATTAAGAATTTATCTCCTTCCTTAATATCTTTTCTCATATTGGCTGGAATTACTATTTGCCCTTTAGAGCTTATAGTCGCAGTATCAATCTCTACCATAGTAAGTTATATCTTACTTTCTATATAAATTTTTTCATTTTTAATAGATCTCTAAAGTAGTAACAATAGAAAGATTTATAAATGTTCATCTGTATTAAAATATATGACTCAAGTAACAAGAAGGCAAGAAGAAATATTCTATCAAGATGAATATGTCCCGCAGACATTATCTAAACCTGCAACTATAACAAATGCATTTTTTGGTAGAGAATCAGCAAACTCAACAAAAAAAAATCCTCTCAAATTAGGTCTCCACATCCTATTATCTTATTCACAATGGGAGGACAAAAGAGAATCAAATTCTGCAACTTTATCTTATACAAATATTAAAGACATAGAGGGAATAATGAATGCTGCTGATGTCGATAGACCAGAAAAACTCTCACAAAGAAGTTTAAATCGACTTGTTTATCTTCATTTTGCTTCCCAAACTGGATTCTCTGAAGTTGTCCCAGTTGGTATTTCATTTGTAGACCTTATCTCTAGAATAAAAATTGATAATGAAGTAACAAAAAATTTATCCTTTTTTTCAAATTTCTATATCATACCAATTATTAATGCATCGTCTTATCCATTAAAAATAGCTCATACACATAAATATAGATTTTAGTTCTGTAAAAAATTCAAATACAAAAAAGTAAGCTTTATTAATCATTTTCCCCTTAATAAAAGAATAAAAAAGAGTTATGGAAATGATTTCAAATTCAACAAAAAAAGAGCATTCAAAAGAATCTGTCGCTCGCAAAAAACAAAGAGCCTTAAAAATTAGTATAAAAGAAGGCTCTGCTAGTGGATTTTCAGATAGCATTGGATCAACATATATTGTTCCATTTGTAAAAGAATTAAATGGAGGTGCTATTCACGTCGGTATTTTAAGTGCTGTTTCCGGCTTAATAGCTCCGATTGCCCAATTTTTTGGAAACAACCTTATGGAAAAATACAGTAGAAAAAGAATTGTTTCCCGTTTTACTTTAATCCAAGGATTATTGTGGATACCAATTGCGATTCTGGGTTTTTTATTCTGGAAAAATATTGCCCTCTCGTACCTTATCCCTGCTCTTATAATTTTATATGTCCTTCTGGCTGCAACCGGTGGAATTGTTTTTCCAGCACTATTCTCCTGGATGGGAGACCTCATCCAGGAAAAATCTAAAGGCTCTTATTTTGGAAAGAGGAATAGAATAATTTCCATTGTAAGTTTAATTGCACTAGTCTTTGCAGCAATTTCTCTATCCATATTAAAAAACATAATTCTCCCAATAATATTACTTTCCCTATTTTTCATTATAGCTTTTATCTCCAAATATATATCATATAAGTTAATCAAAAAACAATATGAGCCAAAATTTAGATTAAAAGGCGGTTATTATTTCTCTCTTTGGGCTTTTATTAATAGATTCGACAACTATGGCAAATTCACTATATATCATGCTTTTTTCAATTTCGCTATTATGATTGCTTCTCCTTTTTTTGCTATTTATATGTTAGAAGAACTAAACCTTAATTATATAATTTACACAATAGTAACCATGAGTTCATCTGTTTTTTATCTCCTCTTTACACCTCTAGTTGGAAAATTTTCTGATAGATACGGAAATAAAAAGCTCTTGCATTTGTCTACTTTTCTATTTAGCATAAATCCTCTTCTTTGGATTTTCATAAAAAGTCCTATTATACTTATTCTTGTTCCACAATTACTTGTGGGTTTAGCAAATGCAGCACTAGTCATTGGAGTTACAAACTTTACATATGACTCTGTTTCTGCTAAACACCGTGGCCTTTGTGTCGCTTATTTCAACATTCTAACAGGAATTGGTATTTTTATCGGATCACTATTAGGAGGTTTCTTGATTAAATATGTTCAATTAAGTTCATATAGCCCTTACCTTTTAGTCTTTGCGTTAGCTTTTATAATGCGTTCATTAGTTTCTATTATTTTTCTTCCAAAAATTAAAGAAGTAAAAAAAGTCTCAAGACTTCCTCCAATGCATGTTAATATCACTCACCCTTTCAAGTCTCTTCATTCAGAAATTGGTTGGTTTAGAAAAATTTCAAATGCTAGATAACTATTTAGGAAACAATAATTATAAGACTAATTATTATTCTCAAAATCATATTGATTGTTAGATATTTTTTTATTCAATAAAAATAATTAATGTTAATTAATAGCAGTAATTTTTATCTTAAATATGAATTTCTATTGTGTATAATTAACTTTTAAAAATTAATTAAGAAAAAATCTATTTAAATTCTTTAAATTTCCTTAAATTCTCATAAAAATACCTTAAAAACCATTATTTCATTAAACCTTTCTTCTCGAGAAAAGTTTAAAAGCTATCATTTCCTATGATTATCATGTTTTTTAAGAAAAAAAAGGAAGAGCCAGAATACATCTGTCCGGATTGTGAGTCAGATGTTGATGACAGTTTTAGCTTCTGCCCTTATTGCGGTCTCTCTCTAATGGATCCAGAAGAAGAAATGGAAGAATTTGGCATGCTAGGAAAAAATAATGCTGTAAATAATTTTCAAGATCAACACATGAATATATCATACGGATTAACAGATCGCTTTCTCGGCTCGTTAATAAACAATCTGGCAAAAACTTTTGAGCAACAATTTCGGGAAATTGAAAAATCTGAAGTAAGCAATATGCCAAATGGAATTAAAATAAAGATCGGTATGCCCCAACAAAGAATGCAGCAACAAAGAACAAGCAAGCCGGTATCAGAAGATCAATTAAAAAAAATGGCCTCACTTCCTAGAGCAATAGCAAAAACAACGGTACGACGCTTGAGTGATAAGGTTATATATGAATTAAACACTCCCGGATTAATGTCAGTTGAAGATGTAATTGTATCAAAACTAGAATCTGGATATGAAATAAAAGCAATTGGCGATAAAAAAGTTTATGTTAATAGCTTACCTATAAAACTTCCTCTAAGAAGTTTTTCAATTTCTGATAATAAACTCTTAGTAGAGTTTTTGGTTCAATAATTTATTTTTCTTTGTTAGATAATAAAAATCTGTTACAAAGAGATTTAATATTTAGTATTATAACTTTTTGACAAATAGAATAAATGCGTCGACCGGGAATCGAACCCGGATAAGCGGCTTGGGAAGCCGCGATCATAACCGTTAGATCATCGACGCATTTTAATATATTATTACCTTGCTTTAATAATCTTTTGAAGTCAGCAGCAACGTTTTTAAATGAATATTGTTTCCATATTTTGAGATCGCGTAGCTCAGTTGGTTAGAGCGCTGCTCTGATAAGGCAGAGGTCCCCAGTTCAATTCTGGGCGCGATCATTTCATTATATATAGATGTAAATCTTCTTATGTTTTATTATAATTCTATTACAATACTACACTGTGCTATTATAAATAAAAGTATAAAAAATATAGCTATATTTGTAGTGTTAAAAAAGATTTCAATAATAACTATTCCAGTTTAATTAAATACGTATGCTCTTAGATGATAATCATTTTAATTTAGAGTGTACATTCTATATTTGATAAGTTCAGTTTATTATCTAAATATGAAGATTATACGAATTATTACAACTGTATTAGAGTATTATTTGTAGCCCATAATTTATGTGTAACAAAAAACAGCTTTAATTAATTAGATTATTTAATTAATACCTGAAACTTTTCCTGTGTTGAACAATTATTATCAAAACTACTACAATTATCACTGCTAATACCAAAGCACCTATAATAGCAGCCAATGTGCCTTTAGACTTTCCTTCTCCAGCTTGTGTAGTCGATTCTTCTCCTCCATCATTCTGTTCACTTGTAGTAGGTTGTTGTGTTTCTCCAGATGGTGTAGTTGGTTGAGGCTGATTGACTGATGTTATCAACTCTCTCACCGATTTAATCAATACATCAACTTTCCCATTAATAATAGACTTTAAGGTAACTTGTAAATCGTAATATGAATCATTCGTTACTTCAACTTTCTTTGTCTCTCCTACTCCTAGAGTAATTTTCTGAGGTGTTGAAGCTACTTCTATAGTTGCTTTCTTTCCTGCGCTATCTATACTAATTACACCTACATGATGAACAACATTGTCTATATTTATACTAATTCTCTCCTTCTCTTTAAGTTCTCTTGAATATCCTTTTTCAATTTGTTCATTCTTTACAACAATCGTATTCGCCCATTTCTCTGCTCCACCTCCACCTCCTCCGCCGCCGCCCCCACCAGATCCAGCATCACAACCTATTGTTGTAACTGTAATTGCTTTACTAGGAGCATTACCTGCTCTATCAAGACAAGTAACTGTATAAGTATAAGCAGTGCTACATGTCAAACTACCCTCATATAACTGCTGTAACCCTCCTGTTCCACTAACACTTGCTCCGCTTCTATCAACAAGACAACTTCCATTTACACTTGTTGTCTCATCTGTAGTAGTTATAGTAACATTAATACTACTACTTGTAACAACTTGTTCAGAAAGTGCGATCGTTGGAGCAACAGTATCTACTGTAATCGTCCTGGTCTGCAAAGTTTTATTAGAGTTACCAGCTGTATCGTTTACTGTTACATTGAAGAAGTATACTCCATCTGTTAATCCTGTAAAGTTGATATATAGAGCAACGTTTGTTCTATTACTCCCAGAATTACTTACACTGAATGTTTGATTGCTCCTTACAATTGTACTGCTTGTTGCATTAAATAATGTAATATTAGTGTAATTAAAGTTAGTATCTGTGCTGTTGACTTCTACAAGTATGAAATTCCTTGGAACAAAACTATTGTTTGCATCAGTCAATCCCACATAACTTACATTAGGATTAGTTGTGTCAACAACAACTGTTCTTGTCAATAATGTCTTATTAGAGTTTCCGGCAGTGTCATTGGCTGTTACATTAAAGAAGTATATTCCATCTGCTAATCCTGTGAAATTAGCATATAATGCAACATTTGTCGCATTGCTTCCAAAGTCACTCATGTTGAAAGTTTGATTAGTTCTTAAAATTACACTATTCGATGCATTAAATAATGAAATATTAGTGTAATTAAAGTTTGTATCAGTACTATTAGTATCAGTACTATTAACTTCAACAATAATATGATTTCTTCCAACATAGCTTGCATTAGCATCTGTTCTTCCCACATAACTTACATTAGGATTAGTTGTGTCAACAACAACTGTTCTTGTTACAAAGCTATTATTTCTATTTCCTGCCGTATCATTGGCTGTTACATTGAAGAAATAGATACCATCAATTAAATTACTATAATTAAAGTAAGTTGGATTAGTAGAGTTAAAGAAAGTAATATTTGTCTGATTCAAGAAACCACTTACATTATACAAACTAACATTTGTAATGTTTAAGTTTATTTCTGTTGCTGTAATATTAACAATAATGAAATTCCTTCCCACATAGCTTCCGTTTGCATCTGTCGTTGTGCCATAAGTTAATAGAGGATTAGTTGTGTCAACAACAACTGTTCTTGTCAACAAAGTCAAGTTTCTGTTTCCCGCAGTATCGTTTGACGTAACATTGAAGAAATATGTTCCGTCTGCAAGTGCTGTAAAGTTCAAATATAATGCAACATTT
>JACPLS010000104.1 GCA_016186375.1 Candidatus Pacearchaeota archaeon | reverse complement strand
GTTCAAGTGATACATCCATTACTATTCTACTGTCAAATGTTATTTATAAGAATTTCGCTTTATATATCCATATATCTATTAAGCGTAATTAAAACTACGCTTAATAGGTGTTATACGCAATTAAATTTTAGTGGCACGAACTGATAGGAGACAATTTTAACGAGAACGAAAAACGACGAACGGGGGAGGGGGCGACGAAACGACATTTATACTTTTCTGATTAAATCTTTGATTATATCATCGCCGAAGTTGGATAACACTTCTTTGTAACCATAAAGATAACCCTGACACGCCTTCCAATGTTCCTCTACGATTTTTTTCATTTTATTAGCAATCTCAACATTCTGTTCATTAGTTAAAACAGGAATAAGAACGCCATGCAAATCTTTATCTTTTAATCTTGGTCTGGAAGAAGAACTGCCAGATATAAGATCTTTTACTTGATTTGTAACCATTGAAGATTTCAAAGCCGCCAATAAGACATATTGGTTAACCTCTTTTGGGTCTTTAGGACGAATCAAATATATTTCGTCAGAACACACTCCCTCTTTAATCTCTTCTGGAACAATAATAATTCTATTTTTGTCTGGATAAAGTCTTGTAAATAAAACATCACCAGATTTAAAATTAACCTTGTTTCCATTGATATATTTTCCCTTAATCTTTCGGATATTCCCTATCATCCCCGTATCTTCTGAAATATCTGGAACTTCAAGATAGTAAAACTCTTTATCTGGTGTCTTTGACGGATTTATTCTTTTTTGAGTAATCGTAGCAATTTCAGATAGTTTCTTAACATTCGCCCCAGATTTTTTAATTTCTTCTAAGTAAAGTTTCATAAAATAATATTTTGCATCTAATCTCTCAGGGTCTATCATATTTTTTTTAACAAATGCACTTCTACCGCCCCATTCACTAGTTTTGACAGCTCGATTATTGGATTTAAAGTGATTTACAAAGTCAATTAAATCATTTCTGTTATGTCGCTTATATTCTTTCTTCCCAACTTCATATCCTATCTCAACTGCGTCAGCAATAAAAGAATATTCAATCTTCTGTTTTCCTTTCTTCTTCAAGATTAAAATACAGGTTTTGGAATTAGATTGTCCAAATGGTATAAATGCCCCAGCAGGAATACTAATATTACCTACCAAATCTGCTTTATCTAAAATAAAATCTCTGAAATACCTATATGTTGGAAGATTTAGTAACCCTTCTGGCAAAACTATTGATAGCACACCGTCCTCTTTTAATAATTTTAGACATTTTTCTACATATAAAATATCTATTTGTTCAGAAGTTCTATCTTTGCCCAATTCAAACATCTTCAAATGTTCTTTGCTTTCTACTGGAAAGCTAAATGGCGGATTTGTTAATATAATATCAAAAGTTGATTTAATATTATCGTCCTTATAAGAAATGAAATTAGCGTTGTGTATGTTAGTATAACCATCTCCATGCATTATTAAGTTGATTTTTGCCAACAAATGCAAATCCGAATCAACTTCAAAACCCCATAATGAAGAATCAACAAAATTCTTTATTTTTTCTTTATCATTTTGTGCCATTTCTTTCTTAATCTTTAAAAAAGAGTGTATTAAGAAACCTCCAGAACCACAAGCAGGATCTAGTATTTTATTATTTAATCTAGGATTAACTAAATCTATCATAGAATTTACAAGTTCTTTAGGAGTAAAAAATTGACCTAAATCTCCCCTTAAACTCGCTTTTAAAAAAACCTCATAAAGCATACCTTTTACATCTTCATCTATTCCTAAAAACGACCAATTTTCTAACAAATCCACAATATTTAATAAATTCTCATCGTGTTTTATTAATAGTCTAATTGTTTCTTTAGATTCATCATATATTGAGTAGGTATTCTTTGCTTCGTTAAATAGATTCTGAAACTCTTTTATTGGATTATTAGATTTTATTAAGAATTTTCTACAAAACCTATTGGATTCTCCAATCATGCCCCTCCTTTCTTCATACATCTTTGTTAAGATAACCTTGGTAATTTCCTTAAAAGATATGTCAGAACGAATTCCCTCTTCAGCTTCAATAATTTTTTTACATTTTTTAATTACTTTCCCTAATTCATTGAAATTATCTTGAGTGTATCTAGCTCGATTTATTTCAAGTGATTGGTTTTCATTCAAACCTTCTCTTTTTTCCGATTCCATAAAATAAGTTAAGTCCATTTTCTATTATTAACATTTAATTAACATATATAAATGTATCGTTTATAGGTTGGGAGATTTCAAGGTTATTATTCCTTGTTCATTCTCTTCCGCCATAAACAACAGTTGAGCACCATTTACCCCCTCTAACATTACTTTTATTGGCTCAAACCCATTTTCTCTTCCATTTCCATGTCGAGCATAATTATCGTTTGATTTGTTTCTTGGAGGAAATAGCTGAAAATTGACGCCTGGTCTTTTTGGGTCATTAAGTTTTGGTTTTCCCAGTTTCTCCATCCATTCATGATATCTTTGTACAAATATTTTGTGCATTTTAGGATCAATTTTCCATACTCTCGCTCTAAACCTGCCACTTGGATTTTGGTCTAGTGATACTAAATAGATTGCTGGAACTTTCAAGTAATTCTCCATTATTGTTAAATCATTTGAAGAAAAATTCCATCTAGGGGCAACTGCTCCTTTTTTATCTAAAGAATCTAAAAAATTTGCAGACTTAACTTCAGAACCATCTTGGAGGTCATCACCCTTACCTCTCATGCCCTCTCCAGGGATTTTAGTAATAATGCTTACAAGATGTTGAGATACATAACCAGTATCTATTTGTGCAGGTTGATTTGTTAAGTCTCTCCAAAAATGGAGTCTCTTCCTTTGATCAACTACTTGGTCTTGGAGCAGTTTTATAGCTAGCTTAAACCTATCCTCATCGCTCATTTTATGTAACTCTAGTTTATTTTCCATTTTGTTCCAAGCTTTTAAGTGCCTCAATCCCTTCTTTTGTGATAGAATAAGAAATAGTCCTTGATTCATTTGATGTTGATTTAATCAAATTTTTATCTTTTAGGTCTGCTAAAATTCTACTTATAGAGGATCTATGAATCTTTAAATTATCTGCAATTTCACTTGGAAGAAGAAAATTTGTTTTTGTTAGTAGCTCTAAAACTTTAATTCTGTACTCTCCTCCCTTTAACCAACCCAATAAGGAAATGTCCATATTAACATTCAATTAACATTGATATATAAATGCAATTAACATACGATTAACATTAGTCTGTTCTTTTGTAAAAGAACCAAAACACGACGCCCCTCCCCCTAACGACGACTGACTAAAATTGTCTCCTTGATGTATGTTCTTGATGGCTCACTTTGTTCGCTTGATTGAACGACTGCCACTAAAATTTAACTCTTCGGTTTCCCTTCGGGACGTTGCACTAAACCTCGTTCCTTTGGAAGCGTATAACAGCGATTTACCGACTACGCTCGGTTGCACCTCGCTCCGTCCAAATTGATTTTTCGAGGTAAAAATTTGTGGGTTGCCTCAAATTTTTACAGCTCTGAAAAATCAACTTCGGTAAATCGCATATGTTATGCTCAATTTTCTCTTTTGTATCGATAGTAATTGATAATTTTGTAAATGTCGTAAATAATAACAACATAGGCAGGAGACGGACTTCGTCCTACTCGCCACCCCGAAGGGGGCAACCCCCGGCTCGCCTCCGCCAATGTTATTATTTACTCCTCAAAATTATCAATCGCACTCCGTGCTTGCTACTATTACTCTAAACAAAAGAGAAAACTTTTCGGACGAAATTTTTCCACACTTTGTATGGAAAAAGAGCATAACAAGAATTATGAGGTTCGCAAAGACCGCTCCGCTATTTTGCCAAGCAAAATTCTTTGCTCTCCAAAATTTACGTTGTAAACTTCTCATAATTCCGATGTTATACGACATATTACTCGGGTGCCTTTAATGTAGAAATAATCTATGTTTAACTTTTATTAGGGGGCTGGACTCGATGAGCTCTACCTAATTCTGTATCAACACTAACATAATCTCCTGTCTTGAATATTCTTGTTGCATTTGTTGTTCCCATCAATGCTGGAATATTAAACTCTCTACTCAGAACTGCTGCATGACTTGTAATCCCCCCTTCATCTGTAATTATTGCTCCTGCTTTCTTTATCCCCTCTAACATTAAATCAGGTGTTGTCATTCTTAAAACTAAAACTTCCCCCCCCTCAACATTCTTTAAATCTTCATTCTTCTTAATTACCATTGCCCTCCCGAATACTTAGCAGAAAATGTCCCCCTTCCTTTAACTTCATTAGAAAAAAATTCTTCAATAACATAAGATTCATTCTCTTTTAACTCAAATTTTCCCTCATTAAACATAAAATAACAATTATGGCGATTTCTGATCTTTGCCTTTATAGACAGATAATCTACTATTTCTTGTGGCTTTAGAAATTTAACTTCATCGACACTCAAACTTAATCGTTTTGCTATTTTTTCAAATAATGGATTCACTAATTTGTGAGTTTTATTAAAGTGATCTCGAGCAAACAATCTCCAGTCAGCCATTAAATTGATTATTTCAGTATTGCCTTCTTTTTCTAATTCGTCTGAGAACACAGTTAAATTAAAATGCGGGTATGGTTCTTTATACAACCTAAAATATTCCTGTACTAATTTCCCTAATTCTTCATTACTCTTATTTTGTAAATCGCCTAATCCTTCACAAAATGCAATTAGATTCCTAAAATGTTTTTTACCAATTTCAACATTATTTTTCATAAAATCTGGATTCTTATCTAATTGTTCTTTAATAAATCTGGAAAGAGCCAGTTTATCATCATTATCCCAATAATGAATAAAAGTATTACCTTTTCGCACAGTTAAAAAATTAGCATGGTTTGTTTGGAATATTTTAGGAAAATTAGCTTCAAAATTTTCATAAAGTAAGTGATTCTTAAGAAAATCCCCCTCTCTCTCCACTAATTTTTCCCATTGCATTTTAATCTTTTACCTCATTAAAGTTTCTAATCCTAAGAATACTTTTTTCTGCTAATTCTTCCAGAACTTCCTCCGTGTATTGTCCTTTTCTATCCACTAAATAAATACTTGAATTTCCACCAGCTAAATCCAACCCTTTACGAGCAGCTCTGCAAACAGATATTTTATCATCAAAAATAGCATAAATGCCGCCTTCTGTTCTTTCCCATAATCCCGCAAATGTTTCCGGAAAATCCTTATCTCCCACGTCTTGTCCAAGAAAGTATTCATCTACAAGATCAGAAAGCCTTTGATTTTCTCCAATCGGCAAGCCGTAGAGAATATTTGTGAAATCTCTTGAAGCTGATGTTAATATTCCAATTCTTCTTCCATTTGCTTTAACTTTTTTAAATCTTGGAATAGTTTCTGGAAATATTGTTGCTTCTAAATCTATTAGAAAATCCCCTGTTTTATACGCTTTAGTCCAAACATCACACATAGCTGCGAAATACTCTTGTGGTATGCTGTGTCCTTTAACTTCTCTATTTTTTGCTTCTTCTTTTAACTTTTCTGCTAAACCTTTATCACCTACATATTTGTCAATATTATTGATAACGAATTCGTACATTCCTTTTACAGCCCTATGGGTTGTTCTTCCCAGATCATATAGTTCTATCATTTTAGCTTATGTTTTGCTTTGAGAGAATATAAATATTTGTTGTAGTAGTATATTACAACAATAGTAAAATTTAAATAGAACGGGCTATTTTTGGTCATTATGGAAGCCCAAGCAGTATTAGAAAGTGCAGGATTATCAGGAAATGAAGTTAAAGTCTATTACATCCTGCTAAATTTAGGATCTGCTCTTGCTGGTGAAATAACTAAGAAATCTGGTGTAAACAGGACTAATGTTTACGATGCCCTAAATCGTCTGATTGAAAGAGGGCTTGTTAGTTTTGTGATCAAAGCTAATAGAAAATACTTTGAAGCGGCTCCTCCACAAAGAATAATAAAATATCTCGAAGAAAAAGAAGAAGATATTCAAAGTAAAAAGAAATTAGTTGAGGATATTCTGCCAAATTTAGAGAAAAGAAGAAAACTCAGTAAAGAATCTCAAGAAGCAACAATTTATTCTGGAAGAAGAGGACTAAAATCTGTAGCAGAAGAAGTCTTTAAAACGAAAAAAGAAATGTTGGTTTTTGGAGCTGAGGGAAAATTTGTAAAGTTATTT
>JACPLS010000019.1 GCA_016186375.1 Candidatus Pacearchaeota archaeon | reverse complement strand
TCTTCTTTTAAAAGAGTCTTCGGAGAAGTTACAAAGATAAATTATTCAGCAAGATTCGTGCAAATAACTGCACGAATTATATTACATAATTTTAGAAGACTATCTTATTTTGCGAGAGCTAAATAAATCTCACGCAAAGCCCAAAAAAACGAAAGCTTTAAAATACCTGTTTTATAGCCTTAATTGTGAGTTAGAGAGCTGGCTTCGGAACTCTGCCATTAAATTGGCTGAATCTACTTATGAGATTTGAGTTCTGAGGAAGGTCCGGACATCCTTTTCTCTTTGAGAAAAGATAAAGCGATCAGTGAAAGCTGATGGTTGTAAAGCCAAGCTCCGCAACAGAAACGACACAGCCTTGAGTGCGCAATGATCATTGAAGGGAGCATGCCTTAAGGATTTGATGAAACGAGCGACTTCGCTGATGCAAGTGCCAAAGCCGCACGCAAAGACAGATGCCATCACAAACTGTTTGTCTTGAAAAAGAAACAAAGTCTGACAGAATCTGGCCTACTCTAACTCACTTTTTTCTATAAGTTTTAGCATAGTCCATTGTCTCGAACAAAAGATATAAATATTTACACATAATTAAATATATACACTTAAAAGGAAAAAATGGCAACTATAACCTTGGCTGTTCCTGATGATATCAGGGAAAAAATGAAAGAATTTCCAGAAATGAACTGGTCAGGCCTAGTCAGAAAAACCATGAAGAAAAAATCGTCTTCTTATTTGGCGACAACAAGTTATTAGTAAAATAGAAGAAGAAAAAGAATTTAATGATTGGACTATTGAAATGGGAATGAAATTCAATGATGGAATTGCACGGCGTCTTAAAAAGGAAGGCTTTTTGAAAAAATGAAGATTGTTCTCGATGCATATATCTTATTTTCTTTATGTAAGTCATTTTATACCTCTTTATTTTACCATCGGTAAAATAATTTATTTAGTTAATATATCGAAGTTAAACAAATGTTCATATTATACTAATTATGGGACAGCCTGTTTAAGGCGAAGTGGCGCATCATCTTTTTTATTCATCCAATAAATATAAAGAAATAATCAAAATTATTTTAGTTAATTACTGCATCATAAATAAAGATAGAATTTAAAAATTATTGACAATAATAATTATCTATAACTCTTCTGCCTCTTTGATCTTGGAGCAGAATCTCCCGGCTTTGAAGCCTCCTTACGCCTTGAGTCTTGGACAATCATGTTTCTGTCGTAAGATAAATAAGCTTTTCTTAATACTTCTGAACCAGTAATTCTAACAAGGGCTCTTGCAATGGCAAGGCGTGCAGCCTGAATTTGTGCTTCTTTTCCTCCACCACTTACTTTAATAAAAAAATCATGTTCAAGAGGACCTAGAGTTTTTTCAAAAATCCGCAAGGGCTCTAAAATTGCCAGCCTATGAAATGTGTTAAGCTCTTGATAAGGTAAATAATTAAAAAAAACATTTCCTTTTCCTAAACTTAGAGTAAGTTTAGCTACTGCTGTCTTTCTTTTTCCTGAAATAATCATTTTTGCATTTGTTTTTTCTGTTTTTGTTTCTTTCTTCATATTTCTTTATTTAGTTCTCCAAGAGTGATATTTTTTGATTTTTGAGTAGAGGAAAATGTTAATTTTTTTGATAGTTCATATTCTTTTGGTAAATCAGAGTAACATTTTATTCTTTTTAACGCTAAAAGGCCATGTTCTTTTTTATAAGGTAACATTCCTCTAATTGTTCTTTTCATTAATCTTTCCGAATGTTTCGGAAAAAACGGACCTTTTAAGCTTGAGCCTCCCAATGCTCTCTTCCACTTATAAATTGAAATTGTTGTTCTTTTGTTTCCTGTAATTATTGCATTTGCGCAGTTTAAAATCAATACCTCTTTTCCTTTTAATGCTTCTTTAGCTGCAAAGCTTGCTATTCTTCCAAGTGTTCCATTTGTTGCATCAATAAAAATAGTTTCTTTATTCATATTATCTGATTAGTTTTATTCCCTCCGCTTTAGGATTTTTACTTATTTCCTCTGCTAGGGAAACAATTTCTGATTTTGTCTTTTTAATTTTCTGTAAAGCTCCAGATGAGAAAGATAGAGCACAAATTCTAATTTTTTTTGATATTTCTCCAAGAGAAAGAACTTTTCCTGGTATGACGACTGTATCTCCAACAGATGTTTTAATTTCAATATCTGTCAAATTAACTGTTGCGTGATTTCTCGTTGGTGTTGAAAGCATTTTTGCAATATGGTTCCAGTTTTTATTTTTTAAGGCTAATGAAATTGTGTTTCTCAAATCAGATGAAGTTTTTCTCTTCAACTGCATCTTTAACTTTGTTTTGCTTATTTTCTCTCTCATAATGTTTCATAAAAAAAAGACTATTTAAACCTATTGAAAGAGAAAGATTTTTATACTCTAGTGTGTAGTAATGTGTAATTTTGTAAGTGAAATAAATGAAAAATAAAATATTGTCTAGAAAAAGAATTGTTGTGGGTATTATATCTATTCTTGGAATTTTATTATTATTAATTTTCTATGCAAATAAAAAAGAGAATACTATAAATAACAAAGAACAAATTCTTCAAATAGAGCCAAAGTTAAGTTTGGAAGGTTTATGTTCAGGTGAAGAAAATTGCGTTGCGTTCTGTCTCAACAACAGAAATAGATGTGAACAATATTGCAAAGACCGAGAAGATAAATTATGTAAAATAATTTTTTCTGAGAATAATAAAAGAAGTCTATTAGGAGAAGTGAATAGAGATTGTGAAGGAACAAAAATTAAATTTGATTATTCTCCTGTGAATCTGAATAAAACTTTAGTTATGTTACCTAGAGGTTTAATGGTTGGAGGTCATGTTACTCCGGTGAACCATCATTATTTCCAGAATTTTGATAATAAGGAATATAATATTGAAGTATATTCTCCAGGAAAGGGATATATCACTACAATTGGACATATGCCAGATGCCGAAGAAGGAAAAGATTATCATATTACTATAGAATTTAGTTGTACTATTTCTAGTTATTATATTTACGTAAGTAATCTTCCAGAAAAAATTAAAAAATATGCTCCTCCACTTCACGATTATGCGAGTGTTAGAATACCTGTTGAGGCAGGAGAACTTATAGGTTATTATAAAAATAATCTAGATTTTAATCTTATTGATAAAGAAATAACATTAATTGGTTTTGTAATTCCCGAACATTATGAACTTGAAGATTATAAAATACATATCGTTCCTAATACTTATGAATATTTTAATGAACCAGTAAAGAGTCAGCTTATTGCAAAAAGTGTACGTTCTGCAGAGCCTATAAGCGGTAAAATTGACTATGATATTGATGGCAAATTAATTGGAAATTGGTTTTTAGAAGGAACTCATGAATATTCCGAGAATAAAATTGAAAAATATTGGGAAGGTCATCTGACATTTGCTTATGATTATGTTGATCCGAAAAGAATTGTAATTTCAATTGCTGGATATAATGGAGAGGATTCAAAACAATTTGGAATTAAAGGAAATTTACCTGACCCTAAAAATGTTGATGTGAATAATGGATTAATCCGATATGAGCTGGTTGATTATAGATATATTGCTCCCGATGGCAAATATTGGGATAGTAAGTCGTTAGTTAAAAATTTAAGATCAGAAAGTAACGAGATAGTACAGGGAGTTGTTCTTGTCCAGATGATTGAAAATAGAAAGATAAAGTTTGAGGTTTTCCCAAAGAAAATGGTCTCACAAGTCAGCGGATTTACAGAAAATGCTAAAATTTATGAGAGATGAAAGAAATGAAAAATAAAAAAATTAGAGTAAATATAACAGTAGACAAAGAATTACTTGAAGAAGCAAAGAAAAAGCTGTATTTGTTTGGGGGAAAATTAAGTACTTTATTCAATGCCTATTTATCTGATTTTGTCTCGTCAATGAACCAGCGCGTTAGTGAAGACAGAAAAATGTTTGCTGAAAAATTGAGAGAATTGGAAGAAAAAATTAAAAAACTTGAGAAAAAACTGGAAAATTAACCTCTGTTCTTCTAATCTCTCAACCACTTCCAAATAAAAAAATTTTATTTTTCTATCTTTTCAAAGTAATATAATCATGATCATTCTTATAAACTAATCTATCTATCAACCCATTCGCCTCAGATTATAGGCAAATTAACTCATGCCCCCACGAGATGATTAACTTTAGACAAAATGCTCCCGACAGGATTTGAACCTGCGACCCTTGGGTTAGTAAGACAATAACGCCCGAGACAGGATTTGAACCTGCGACCTGCACATTAGGAGTGTGCTGCTCTAAATCCAGGCTGAGCTACTCGGGCAATTTTATTTTGATGTTTTGGATTGCTTGATCCAATATATCTCATCCACTTTTCTAATTGAATCATGCCTTTTAATTTTATTTGTTTTTGTTCGCCAAGAGAATACTCTATTACTTTATATTCTTCTTTCAACAATGTATCTCGTATTTGATCTATTAATTTGGGTGCTTTCATTTTTATAGATATACAAGGATAAGGTTTGCCTGCTGGAGTTCTATCAAGATAGAAAGAGCCGTCAGTATCGAATATACCTCGAATAACATATTTCATTTTATTAAATCCTGCATTGTATATTTCATTGTGAATTTTAAGATTAATCTTTTTACCAATTGGAAAATTTAGTTTTTTATTGAGAAAATTAATTAACTTCTTGTGACCAAAACTAAGTTCTATTGAATTATATTTTAGTCTCTCCTTTAGATATGCTTTTCTATTAAATAACAATCTTATTTTTTCTTTTAAATAAACAAAAAACTCTCTATCTAATTTATAATGGCCACTAATGCCGATTATGTTAATTTCTTTATTTTTATAGCGCAGGTTACTTATCCATCCATCACCTAATAACACTCCATAAAATTCTAAAAAGATAGGGTCGTCTAATCCGAAGGTTAATTTTTCTTCAGAATATTTAATAAGTCTGTTCTTAGAAAGAGATTCTTTCCCTCCATTACTTTGTCTTTTTCTAATTTCTTCTTGCCCATATTTTTTAATAATAATTTTATAAGTTTTCTTCCCACCCTTAACCCTTCCCCAATTCTCTTCTTGAATGTCTATTATTTTTATTTTATCTCTAACTTCTAAAGGCACAAAATTGTCGGGTATGTATCTAGAGGAATCATAAAACCAGTGTGAGAGCGTATTTTCATTTATTCTTAATTTTACAGACAATTCTATTAGATTTTTAGAGTTATATTTCTTTTTTAATTCTTCAAATAGAATCCCTTTAGATTGTTTATCGATTAATATTCTCATTATTTTATTATTTAATCTACGTATTTAATCTTTTCCCTATCCAGGCTGAGCTACGGAAGCTTAAGTATGTAAAGAAACAAGAGATTTTAAATTTAATTACTTACTAAAAGAAAAAAAATTGAAAGAAGATTTCCTACCAGGAAAATTAGGGAATAATAAACAACCCATAATATCCTTAACATAGTGAAAAACTCAATAATTACTTTCAAGAATAGGATAAAGGAAGACTAAATAACAAAAGGGCTGAATAATAAATATCGAGTTTGTTACATAATTTGTATTTTAATAGAATTCTCCATTGCTCAATATAATACATAAATAATAAGTATAAATTTAATAATAATAGCTAAAAATACATAAATAATAAGATTTATAAACATCTATACATATATACTAAGTAATGAGAAGGGCCCATTTAGCTAGAACTAGAATCAGTGATTACCATAAAAGAATTCAGGAATGTGAAAAGAGAAAAAAAGAGCATATTTCTTATCTGCAGAAGTTAAAAGACCGTGTATTGGAACGGGAAATTTTATATGAAGAATATAAAAGAATTATAGATGAATTCCATAATGGCAGGACAATCCCAGCATGGATTGAATACTATGAATCCTATGCTTCTGAATGCTGGAAAAGAATAAAAGAAGAAGAAAAAACACTAAAGAAAAACAAATTCTTTACTATCGTAGCTTCATTTCTTGCTATTTCATTCCTTATATTGTTTATTTTATTTGGTGCGCCCACGATTATTGGATTTATAACAAAGAAGGCTGTTGAAACTGTTTCCTTTTCGGAAAGTTTAAATTTATCGACTTCTGTGTCAGAAACTTTTGAATGGAAACCTGAAAATTCTGGACAATTAAACTCTTTAAAAGTTTCAGGTCTTTTTGAAGGTTCAGGAAATATAAAGGTTTATCTTGATGATTTACTAATTTTAGACAGTTCAAAACTTTCATCTTCACAATTAACACCAGTACAATACCCAAATTCTTCAGAAAAAGGAAGTAACCTTATTACTGGTTTTTCCTTAGAAAGTAATCCGTCAACAGATGCATCAAATTCTGAAATAACTGAAAATACCCAAGCAGATACGAGCCAATCTACAACTAATACTCAAGCAGGGGCTTCTGAAGATAGAGAAGTGGGCCCTTCTCAACAAGAACCCCTGCCTGAATCAAATAATCCTGTTGAAGAAGTGCAAACTGATATAGAACCTTCAATTCAAAACCCAAATATATCTAATCAAACTTCTGGAGAACAATATCAGTTTAATCCTGTCAATGGAACTGAAGATCAATCACCGCAGATACAAATTAATGAGACATTACTTAATGAAACAATTTCCAATCATACATCACAAAATGAAACAATAACTAATGAAACTACAATCCCAAAAGAGAAAATTCCTCAAAATGATACAATAATTAGACCAGAAACAAACAAATATCAATTCAATAATATTTGTGAAGAAACCTGTGATTTATCAAATTATGAGCTAAATAATACTTCCTACAAAATCAGAATTGAAATAGAAAATTCTTCTATCTTTTTAGAAAAAATAGATTATGAAATAATTAAGGAAAAGGTTAAAGAAAAGAAAATTGAAAAAAAAGAATTTATTAGAAATTTAACTTTAGATAAAATTGAAAAAAAAGGCAAAGCGGATATCTTAACTTATAAAGAGAAAATAAGGATAAATCAAAAAGTCAAATGGAAGAAGCGCATTGATTCTACCACAAGTGAAAACCTCTCGATTGAAATTCCAAACCTTGCTGAAAATATAACAATATATAAAATAATGAAGTCTATAGATAAAGAAAATCTAATAACTGAAGAAAATACCGATAAAAAATCTCTCGACATAGAGATAAGCGATGAGAACGATGCTTATGAAATAGAATATGAAACTCCTGCCCCGGAAATTAAAGAAGAAGATTTTGCAAGAGGAAGAAAAATTGTCCATGTCTCTGCTCCAGACGAATTAAATTACACTGATATTTTATCATTTACAAATATCTCGGAAATTATTAAAATAGGAGAAGAGAATAAGATAAAATTAAAGTGGGTAGAAAATAATTCGCTTATCGATTTTGTTGCCATTGATACAGATAATAACTCTTTAATTGATTATATTGAGTGGACAATTCCACATCTAAGCAATCAAACTTTCGAAATAATTCTAATTACAAAAGCAGAACATCTTGATGAAAACAGAACATTCATCTCTGATATTTATGATTATGTCAAATCTCTTGACGGCAATTGGTCTGAACCAATTCCTTCCTCACATTACATAAGAGTTGTATTCGAAATTCCTCTTTCAAATAATAGAGATATTACTCTTTTTCCCAGAATAACTAACGGAACACCCATAATAAATGTTTACGAACTAAACAAAAATAATACTGTTGCAGAATTTAATAATTTAATTAACAATTCCTATAACAAAGTCTATCTAACAAATTTAACTGAAGATCAAGATACATTTGATCTTCAAATAACAAATGGTACAATTGAATTAGACCACATTATTGACCCAATTGAAGTAAATGGGGGCTTTGTAGTTTATGGAGAAGGAACAGTTTCAACACCAAGATTTAGAAATTGGACAGGATCAAACTTTTCATCAGTAGAAGAAACAGCACCCGATTTAGGATCAGGAAGTACAATACAGTGGGTTATTGTAAAATCTTCAACAACAAGAAATGTATCTGCTGTCGGAATACTAGATGATGACGGAGATATTTTACTAAATGTTAGAAACAACACTAATGGAACTTATATTAATGCTTGGTTAGATGTTGCAGCTTTAGGTACAACTAATGACGCTTTCAGAGGCTTTGATATTTCATTAGAAGAAAATACGGGTGATTTTATAGCAGTCTATGAAAAAGATACAACTGCAGATAGAGTTATTTATTATAGAACATGGACTGGAACTGAATGGAGTGGTGAATCAAATATAAACCTCCCAGCAGCAGTCGCAGCAGAAGCTCAATTATTCGTTTCTTTAGAAAGAAGGCAAAATAGCACAAGTAATGAAATAATTTTTGCCTCTGCAGGTACATCTGATGATATAACAATAGGCAGATGGAATGGAGATGCCATGGTCAATGTAACAAATATAACTCTCGCTGCTGCCGCAATTGATGAAGAAAGATTTTCAATTGCCTGGATGCAGAGAGGTGATGCAATGGTTGCCTGGGGAGAGGGTACTACAAATGCAAATTACGCTATCTGGAGCAGGATAGGGCAAAACTGGAGCATATCGACATTATTAGAAAATAGAGGAGCAGTTATCCAGCAAGTTAAACTCTGTGCAGATCCAACATCAGATTATATCGGTACAATCCTCGGTCCTGATAGCGCCGGAGATTTAAGAACAATGATGTGGAATGGTACTGCGTGGCTAAAAAATGCACCAGTAGAAGAAACAGTGACTGAAAATGTAGCAACCAAAAATGCATATTGTGCCTGGACAACAAATTCCAGTATAGCTCTTTTTGGTTATATTGATAGCAATGCACTCTCAATAAGATATTTCCAATATAATAGAACAAGTGGCAGAGACGGCAATTGGACATGTCCAAGAACTAATAACAATGTCTCAACTTTAGATGGTGCTTCAAGTTCAACAGGCCCTTGCGAAGCTGGTGAAGTCAATCTTACAGATGATGTTGAAGTTTTACGTTTCTTCTCAGATCCCTATAGCCAGCAAATATTAGTAATGGGAATAAGCCTCTTAGCTACAGGTGAAGATTTAGGATTTAGAATGTTCAATGGTTCAGCTTTAAAAGGAGTTGCTGGATTAGAAGCTTCTTTATCAACCTCATCAATGGAGCCAGTTGATTTCGATTTTCATAGATTCGTTTCAACAGTTTCTGACCAAACTCCTCCAACCATATCAATCGTAACTCCAACTAATAATTCCATATTTCAAACAAAAGATGTAAATGTTAACTACACTGTATCAGATGAAACTGCTCTTGACTCATGTAAATACACGAATACCACTGGAGTGGTAAACTACACAATAACATGTGGTGAAAATTTAACTAGTTTGCATTGGCTTGTTGGAATAAATAATATCACTGTCTACGCAAAAGATACTGCAGGAAACGAAAATGGTGCCGCCATAACTTTCAATTTAACAGTAGTTGATTCCTGTGCAATCTTAAATCAAGAAGGAGCAACATATAGACAATTAGTAAATATCCTTTCTGCATCAGGTGCATCTTGTATAAACATTACTGCAAGTAATGTAACAATTGATGGAAATGGATATTCAATCAGAGATAATACCTTTAATGCTGTAGGTATTTATTCCAGAAATACAAGAAACACAACGATAAGAAATACAAATGTTAGTGTTGGCGGCTATGGCATTTATCTAGAAATTGTAAATTCTTCTAAAATTTACAACAATAGTATAAATTCTACTAATTGGACTGCTTATGGAATTTATCTTAATAGTTTTTCTCAATTCAATAATGTATCTGCAAATATCGTAAATACAAATGGTACAAGTGCCTATGGAATTTTAATTAATACAAATTCCATGAATAATTCTATAGTTGGAAATATAATAAATGCTTCAGGAAATCTTAGTCGAGGTATTGTTCTTCAAACAAATGCTAACAATAATACTATATCTTTTAACAATATTAACACGTCAGGAAATTTCACAAATCAGCACGGCATCTCTATTAGCAATAGTTTATTTAACAATATAACATCTAACACGATTTACACTGTCGGAACCACAAACTCATATGGCATTTATTTATCATCGGGTACAAATTACTCTAATGTTTTTAGAAACAATATAACCACTTATGGCCAAAGCGGTTATGGAATAATTATACAAACAAATTCTATGAATAACTCTATTATAAAAAATATTATTAACACAACAGGAAATACAGGAGCAGGAATATATATTGTTACAACCACTAACAATAATACAATCTATTCAAACAATATTAATACATCTGGAAGTAACGGTTATGGAATAAGAGTTGATTCAAGTTTATTCAGTAACATCACTTCAAATAATATTAGAACCAATGGCAGTAGCGCAGTCGCTATCTTTCTATTTGTTGGTACTAATTATACAACAGTCATTGGAAACAAAATAACAACATTAGGCACCACAGGAAGAGGCATCGATACAAGAAACAGAGATCATAATAATACAATAATTGACAATATTATTAATACAACACTAACTGGCCAAGCTATCTTTTTGCAAAATAGCTCAAACTTCACTATCGCCAATAATATAATAAGTACATTATCTAATTCAATTGATTCTATTTTTATTGAAGGAGATTCTGATTATAACTTAATCTCAAACAACAACATAACTTTCTCTTTCAGAGATGCTATTAGATTAAAATCTGTGGAAGCAACAGGAGGAGGTTACTATCCGGAAAATAATAATATTACAAACAATATTTTAACTAACATTGCAGGATATGACCTAAATTTATTCAATGAAAGTATAAATGGGACAATATTACAAAACCAATTAATTGGAAATTATTCATTCAATGACAAAGGAGCAAGAGTAAAAATAATAAACACAAGTTATGGAGAAATTGATTTCTTAAGGCCTATAAATGGTTCTGGCCTTAATTTTAGCAATGTAATAATTATAAGCAACACTAGCGCTTTCGTCAATACAACAGATGGAGATTTCAACGCCGGATTAAACAGAAGCGCAAACATCACGTTTTATGGTGTTAAAACTTTAACAACGCCAACAATACTTAGAGATGGAGTTGCCTGCCCAACAACAATTTGTGCAAACTTCAGTGTCGGGCAAGCAAAATCCAGTTTTAATGTAACTGGATGGAGCAATTATACTATTGAAGAAGCACCCGCTGGAAACACTGCTCCAAATATAACTTTCGTGACGAATGTCAGCATAGATAATACTTATAATCCAGCTGAATATACTTATGTCAATATAACATTTAATTTCACTGCATGGGATGCAGATGGAGCAACCGATTTAGTTAATGCATCTGCTTGGGGAAATTTCACCGGATCTGGCTTGCCTGTCAGGGAGAATTTAACTTGTAGACAAATAAACACATACGGCGACCCTGTTAATTATGCAAATTACACCTGTATAATTAGCATGTGGTATTTTGATCCTGCCGGGACATGGAATATTTCTGTATCAATTAACGATACAGGAAATTTAATGGCAATAAATTCAACATTTAACTTCACTTATAATACTTTAACAGCATTCAAAATGTCTCCAACATCAATAACTTTTAATTCCATAAATCCCGGAGCAACCAATACAACATCTAACAATGACCCTATTTTATTGAATAATACTGGAAATGTAAATATAGCAGCAGGAGCAATTCAAGTAAATGCGACCGATTTATTGGGAGAAACAGATAATACGAGAGGAATATATGCTGGAAATATTACCGTAGCAAATAATACCCTTCCTGCGAATGCAGAGTGTGATTTTACTGGAAATAAT
>JACPLS010000103.1 GCA_016186375.1 Candidatus Pacearchaeota archaeon | reverse complement strand
TATAGGATTATTTGAGAAAACAATTACAAATTTTGGCTCTGGTGCAAAAATTGACGCTCCTAAAGAATTTCTTGGCAAAAAAGTATATGTTTTAATTAGGAGATAAATTTACACATAGCCACTTAATCAATAAGATATTTAAGGTATCTTTAATTAATGTAATAATGAAATCTTCTATAACAAAGGGATATGACTTAATAGGAAATATTGCGATAGTTAAATTTGTTAGAAGAGCTAAGACAAGTAATAAAAAAGGTGAAGCATTAAAATTGTTAAAAGCCCATAAGAGTGTCCGGACAGTTTTAGAAAAAAAGGATAGATTCAAGGGAAGATTAAGGATGCAAAAGACAAAATGGATTCTGGGGGAGAAAACAAAAGAATCTCTATATAAAGAAAATGGATGTCAATTCAGGCTCAATGTTGATACATGTTATTTTTCCCCAAGGCTTGCAAATGACCGATTTGAAATTGCAAAATCAGTAAAGAAAAACGAAAACGTTTTAATTATGTTTGGAGGAGTTGCTCCTTATGCAATTGTTATTGCAAAAGTTTCAAAACCAAGGAAAATTGTGAGTGTTGAATTAAGCATAGAATGTGACAAATATGCAAGTGAAAATGTTAAAAGAAATAAATTCGAGAAGAAAATTGATCTTATTCAAGGGGATGTTAAAAAAGCTCTTCCCAAATTAAAAAGAAAATTTGACAGGATTGTCATGACAAGGCCAAATCTAAAAGATAGTTTTTTTAATATAGCTTTCTCAAAAATAAAGAAAGGAGGATATATTCATTATTATGGCTTTTATCAGGAAAGTGAATTAAAAAAATTAAAAGAGCTTGTAAATTATGAATCAATGAAAGCCGGAAAAGATATTAAAATACTAAAAATCAAAAAAGCCGGTGATATAGGAATAAGAAAATTTAGGTATCGTGTGGATTTCAGAGTTTTGAATTAATTCTAGATCATCTCTGAATTATAATAAAATAATAAAAAAGATTTGTTAAATTATTATTTTCTTTCTTGGTAACATTCTTTATTAAATTCATTATATAGTTTTAAAGTTTCTAATATCAAAAAAGGATTTGGTTTTTCACAACATTGAATTTTTATTTTTTTAGGTATTAAATCTTCTATACAAGGTCCAATAGTATAGTCTTCAAACCTAGAACTTTGTTTATTTTTGTTTGACATGGTTAATACTTATATACCTCTTTCAGACTTTACAGCAGTGGGGGCTTCACCACCATGCCAGGTAAATCTTGGCCTAATCTTAACAGGGTAAATGCGTTCTGAATTGTCATCAAGAATAATTGCAGACCCTTTTAATGACGGTAGGGAATCCATTTGCTTTTTTATACTTTCAGGGATATAAGATTGCATTATCTCATTTAACGCATCAAGGTCAGTTTTAGCTGTTAGTTTATGTGCAATAACAATGTCCGATTGAGTCATGACGTCTTTATGTATTTGCCCAGGCTGTTGAGTTGCAAGGACAAGGGATATTCCTGGCTGCCTCCCTTCTCTCAAAATTTGTACAAGAGCATCGGTGGCAGGAGTTTTTCCTTCTCGTT
Organism: Candidatus Pacearchaeota archaeon; assembly: GCA_016186375.1. Lineage (GTDB taxonomy): Archaea > Nanobdellota > Nanobdellia > Pacearchaeales > GW2011-AR1 > VGKP01. Next base: position 5,985 of record JACPLS010000103.1, on the reverse strand, counting down.
GAAGAAATTCATGTGCCTCATCTAGGAAAATCCAGATAAGAGGCTGGTCCCTAGTTGATTTAAATGATAAATACTCTTTACCATGACTGATGGATTCAAGCTCCTCTTTTTTTCTTGCATCAAGCCTGCTTATAAATAATTTGCGAATTATCAAGCTAATAATTAATGCCCGAACATTAAATATAGAAATTGAACTGTAGGCAGAAATATCAAGAACAGTTGTTGTTCCAGCATTTATTAAATCAGTAATTTTTGTTCCCTTTTCTTTTGCAAATATCCCCCAACTCTCTGCAGCAGTGAAAAGGGCGACAGCACTATCTTTTGTATCACTATTAGTTATAGGGTCAGATTCAATTTTCTTAATTACATCCAAGATACTAAACTGATTATCAATATCTTTTAATGACGAAATAACCCTTTCTAATAAAACTCCTACTGGAGATATTATTTCCAAATTGAAAAGAGATAACCAGTCTTCTGCACCAAGTTCAGAAGCTTCAATAGCAAGGGTTTCATCAAACGGAATATTTTTATCTTTGTATTCATTAATTTTCCCAAAAGGAACAAATATTTTCACAGGAAGGTTCATTGTTTTGAGATCCCAAGTTTTCAAAAGCCCAGAATCTTTCTCGTTTTCATATTTCATTGTCCAGAATATTCCCATAGTATCAAATATCAATGGCGCAATATTTTTTGCAGTTTCTTGAGGAAGATTAGAAAGTTCTTCTGCGATAACACCGATTGAATAACTTTTCCCAGATCCTCTTTTTCCAGCAATAAGGATTATATGGCTCCTAGCTATATCCATCCAAATTTTATTCGATAAAGATGTATAATTTCCCATTTTAACATATCCTTTTCCAAGATAAATCAGACCTTTATCACCAAACTTTTCCTTGTCAGCAGGATCTCTTCCAATCACTATATCATATGGCATATGCCTTTCTATGAATGGCATTTATTAAATGTTATTGTCTAACACAATATGAATATTATAAGCCCAGCCAAATACAATTTAAAACATAGTCTGCACAATCATAAAGTATTTATAGGAGTATTATTTGTACATTTTATGGAAAAAAGAAGGCAGATAATATTAATGGTTATGATATTCTTATCCGTAATGTTTGTTTTATCAGTAGTCACAGCATCAAAAGGAGATACCATTGAGAAGAAGGATAAGAAAGTCAGATTACTTGCGCATAGCGAGAAGGAAGTAGAACAAGCATTAACCGAGGGATGTCAGATTGTGAAACTAGTTAGGAAAGCCAAGCTTACTACTTTAAGATGCCCCACTGAAAGTGAAATCGCTACCAAGTTACAAGAAGATATTAAGTTTTTTGCATTAGATACAAAAGCAAATACTCAAATCAAAGCAGATTTAATTCAAAATGTTGGAAATAACGGTGTTGGAAAGAAAATAGTTATTTTAGATTCTGGAATCGAATATAATCATCCTGAACTAAGCTCCAGTTATTTAGGTGGAAAAGATTTCGTTAATAGTGACTCTGATCCCTTAGATGATAATGGACATGGTACCCATGTAGCTGGAATTATCACTGCAGACGGTATTTCTGCAGCTGCTAAAGGCGTTGCGCCAGATGCAGGCATTATTGCAGGAAAAGTTCTTGATGAATCTGGAGCAGGTTTTTTTAGTGATATTATTGATGGAATTTATTGGGCTGTCGATGGTGATGATGGAATTGCAGGAGATGTTTGTAATATTGATAATTCAACAGGCCTAACAACGTGCACTAATGATGATTTTAAGGCTGATGCAATAAGTATGAGTTTGGGAACAGGATCTCCATATCTTTACAAAGGATTTTGTGATAACGTTTATCCTGCTTTAACTAATGCGATAAAATATGCTAAGGAGCATGGGACATTGACAGTTGTTGCAGCAGGTAATAGCGGAAATGCAGGAGTTTCATTACCAGGATGCATAAGCTATTCAACAACAGTTGGCGCAGTTGATTTTAATGATAAGATTGCATCATTCTCTGGTAGAGGCAAAAGCCTTGATATTGTGGCTCCAGGAGTAAGCATCTATTCAACATGGTTAAATAGAGCTTATGCTATAGCTAGTGGAACTAGTATGGCAACTCCGATGGTTTCTGGTACAGTCGCATTGATTAAATCTCAACATCCTGATTGGACTCCAGCGAAAGTAGAAGATGCTTTATTCAAAACTGCCAAGAATTTAGGCAAATCGGGGAAGGATAACAATTCTGGTTGGGGAAGGGTTGATGCTTATTCTGCTGTGAACTTTATTTAATCTCTTACTCCTATTAGAAAGAATAAAAACTTGCCTGCCATTTTTACAAAAGGTTTTTAAACTCACTTTTATTGAAAACAATATGAAAGAAAAGAAAGCAAATAATGAACTTAAAAATAAAGACGTAAAAAATGTCAAAGATTCTGTGGAAAACAAAGATTCCTTAGAGAATGTTAATGAGAAAAAAGATGAAATTGTGGAGATACCTATAGGAAAATATATTGATAATTTAAGAAAAAATCCTTGGATGGTGGTCAGCGTATTATTAGCAATAGTTATTGTGGTAATGGCATTCTCAAGAGGAGGAGGCAATGTTACTGCTGATGTTATAAGTACTGATGACGCTGGAAAGCAACTTGTTTCTTTCTTAAACTCTCAAGGTAAAGGTGATGTCCAGCTTGTTTCAACTGTACAGGAAGGCTCTCTATATAAATCAACTGTTAACTTCCAAGGGCAAGATATCCCAGTTTATACAACTTTAGACGGGAAGTATGTCATTCCTCAGGTTATTCCTCTTTCAGGATTAGCTGCTCAACCACCACAGCAACCAAAGGAAAATGTAGAAGTTAATATAGGAGATAGTCCAATAAAAGGGTCTAAAGAAGCAAAAGTAACTATAGTAGAATTCTCTGATTTCCAATGTCCATTCTGCGGAAAGTTTTTCCAAGAAACCTTATCACAGATTGATAAAGATTATATTAAGACAGGAAAAGTTAAATTAGTTTTCAAAGACTTCCCTCTAGATATACATGAAAAAGCCCAAAAAGCTGCAGAAGCAGCTAGATGTGTTAGGGAACAGATAAATGATCCAGGATATTACAGAATGCACGACAAAATGTTTACAAATCAGGAAAGTTTAAGTAAAGAGAATTACAAAAAGTGGGCAAGAGAATTAGATGTTGATGGAAAGAAATTTGATAGCTGCTTAGATTCAGGAAAGTTCGAATCTGTTGTTAAAGCAGATTTAGAATATGGACAACAATTAGGTGTATCTGGTACACCGGCGTTTTTCATAAACGGAAAGCTTGTTGAAGGCGCTCAGCCTTATTCAGTCTTTAAAGAGATTATAGATAGTGAATTAAATACAAATAAAAATTAATAAAAAAATGACCAAAGTTTCTGATTTAAAAGCAGGGCAAGGAAAAGTCGACATAGAAGTAGTTGTTAAAAGTAAAGCTGAAACTCGTACATTTAACAAATATGGAAAAGATTTGAAAGTTGCAAATGCTACAGTTGGAGATGAAAGTGGAGAAATTTCCTTCAGTTTATGGAATGATGATATAGAAAAAGTAAAAGTTGGTGACAAGATAAAGATAACCAATGGTTATGTTTCTGAATTCAATGGTCAAAAACAACTAACTTCTGGGAAATTCGGAAAGATGGAAGTTATTTCCTCATCTGGCTCGTCGTCAGAATCTTCAGAAACTCCGGTATCTTCACCTGTTTTAACTTCTGAAGAAGAGACTAAAAAATCTAAGAGTAAAAAAGTCACAAAAAAAGAAAAGGAATCTAAACAAAATTTAGAAGAATCTTCAGATGAATCAACAGAAATGTCTGATGAGCTTGCGATTTGATTTTGAAGTCAGTTTATTGTAGAAATAGTTTAGAAAATTGACTATAACCTTTCTTTATTGAACTTATTCCTTGCATTAAGTTTATTTTCTTCTTAGTATAACCTCAAGAAACCATTTTAAATAAGCCCTATTCTCAACCCCCTACCCTGCTCTAATAATATCTATCACCCGGAATACTTTTTTATCAAATATCTCTTTTTTTTTCACATATCTTTTAGAAAATACAAATTTAAATATTTGCTTTAAGTATTTTAAATAATGGAGGGTTTTTCCAAACCCTCTTTTTATGTTAATTTTCGCAAAGTAAAAAATCTTAAAAAATGCATCTTCTAACCAGAATACCGAAGATAAATTAATATTATAAATAATTATAATTAAAGTTATAATAATTTGGCTATTGTGAGAATAGGGGTAAATCTAAGTCATCATTTATATATTTAAAACAAAAACAAAAGTAAAATACCTATTGTGTTAAAAATAAAACTTATCAATGCTAATTTTCTTATTTTAATCTTGGTTAATCCTGCTAACATGGTAACACCGATTTCATCTGGTAGGGGAGAGGCAATAATGATACCTGCAAATGCATATAATAAATATATCTTGATTTTATGAGCTATATTATTATCAATAAGAGATATTATTTTTTTCAATGGCTTTGTTTTTTCCAAGAGCTTAAATTCATCAATAAATGAAAACTTTATTATCTTAAAGATGAAAATATCGCTAATCATGGCACCTATCCCCCCTAATAATGAAGCTAATAAAATATTTTCAGGATTTAACGAAAGAAATATTCCAACGGCAAAAGGAGTTGTAAAACCAAATGAAAATAATACACCAGAAAAAATTATACTTAAATATCCTAGATTATCTAATCTAGAAACAAAATTTTCAAAATATGGTTGAGTAAATATCAAATAAGCAAGTATTATAATCGAAAAAAGAATAAGAAGTTTTGGATACTTAAATCTAAACAATTTTCTTACTCTTTCATATGCTTCATCTATTGAATTTTCTATAGAGAGTATTGCCTCTTTCATTTTTGGTTTTAATTGAAATAGCCCTGCCAGGATTCGAACCTGGGTCCACGGAGCCAGAGTCCGTGATACTTGACCGCTATACTACAGGGCTTTATTAGGTTAATATAATAAGTGATTTAAATGTTTGTTCTTCTTATTTTTTTCTTTTGCCATGTACCTCTGAAATCTTTGAAGCGCTCTTCAAGATCTTCGATAGATTCTCTTATAGAAGCTTGAACATCTGGATGATAAATTCCATCATCATAATCTATATTGTTCAGAAAAGCTTTTCGGAGAAAAGTATAAGCCATCCATGCATCATCTTTATCCTTTATTTTGCCAAGTGCTTCAGCAGCTTCGTGTTTAACTACAATACTCCTATCATATTTAACAATTTGAACAAGTTTACTAGCATAAGGACAACCAAGTTCTACAGAAATAAAACAAGCTTCGTGCCTTGTTATTGGGTTTTTGTGATATATCATAATATCTGCCAAAAGAGGCCATGTTTTAGGGTCTTCAAAGCGAAGACAGGTTATTTGATTTGTTCTATATCTATTAATCTCTCTGAGTCTATACGGCGGGATATCCCCAAAACATGTATGCCCAACTTTCATATTGAAATAAAAAGCGATAAGTTTTTATAAATTTCGTTTTAACTTCTTAAGAAAGCTTTTTATATATGGTTTTCCTATAATTTTAATGGCTGGACAAGCATGGATGCTTATAGTATTGATAGTTATCATTGTAATAGTAGTTCTAAAAGTTGTCAATAAGAAGCAGTCCGCCGCAGTAAAATTAACAGTGATCTTGTTTCTATTTCTCATGGCTACAGTAGGGTATGTGATAGTTACTAAAGATGTTAATTTGACATCCCCTGATGGAATAGTATATGCGGGGAAAGTTTACGTTAATTGGCTGGGAAATATATTTAAAAATATAGGAAAAGTTTCAAGTTTCGCCATAAACCAAAATTGGGCAATAAATTCAACAAATATTACTGCTCCATGAAATTAACTGTAATTGTTATAAGTCTCTTGCTAATAGGTGCCCTTATCATCGTTAGTAACGAAAATCTCCATTTAGCAAAAAAAGAAGAAGCAAATACTTT
>JACPLS010000102.1 GCA_016186375.1 Candidatus Pacearchaeota archaeon | reverse complement strand
TTTATTGAGTAATGAGCCCTATAATTTTATCAAAGAGAATGAATTAATCTTTAAGAAAAAATTAGGGGCCGGAGTTATTACTTTAAAAAATAAGAGTCATTTTACTGAAGATGATGGTGTGACCAAACTTAAAGAAATATTAAATGAATTTTAATTTACTCTTCTAAAAAGCCATAATATCCTATTCTATCTATAATAGTAATAATATAGCATATATCTCCATTATCAATGGAAATGTTTATAAATGCCTTAAACATAATAAAACCATGAATAGAACAGAATTAAAGGAAGTAATAGTTGACCAGAACAACAGGCAAGAGCAGGAGAATTTAGTAGACAGAGAAATATTTTCTAAAGTCGAATCTTACATTAAAAATAATTTTGTGATTATTATTTCAGGAATAAGAAGATGTGGAAAGTCTACATTATTATCCCAAATAAGAAAAAAACATTCTGGTTATTATCTTAACTTTGATGATGAGAGACTAATTAATTTTAAGGTTGAGGACTTCAAGATTTTGGAAGAGTTATTTATAGAATTATATGGAGAGAGAAAAATATTCTACTTTGATGAGATACAAAATATCCCTATGTGGGAAAGGTTTATAAGAAGATTGCATGATGAAAGAAAAAAAGTATTCATAACCGGCTCAAATGCTTCAATGTTGAGTAAAGAGCTTGGAACTCATCTTACAGGAAGATATCTCATGTTGCAGATGTTCCCTTTTTCATTTAAAGAGTTTCTATCTCTGAAAAAGTTTGAACTTTTTGAAAAGTCAGTATATCTAACTGCATCGCGAGCAAAAATAAAGAGTAACTTTTCAGACTATTTCATTAATGGTGGATTTCCAGAATATCTTAAAGAACTAAATGCAGATTATTTAAAGACTCTTTATGAAAATATTGTTTACCGAGATATTTTGGTGAGATATAAAATAACCAATGAAAGGAGCCTAAAAGAATTAGTTAATCTTGCTATTAATAATATCTCTAAAGAAATAAGTTTTAACTCAATAAAAAAAATTCTCGGTCTTGGAAGTTCAACAACTATAAAAGATTATTTTGGCTATTTAGAAAATAGTTTTATTATTTTCCTAGTTCCGAAGTTTGATTATTCTCTAAGAAGGCAAATGTATCACAACAAGAAAGTTTACTGCATTGACAATGGCCTAGCAAAATATCTGGGATTTAGAGTTACTCCAGATAATGGGAAACTTCTTGAGAATATTGCTTTTATAGAATTAAAAAGAAGGGCAAAGGAGATATATTATTATTCAGATAAAAAAGAATGCGACTTTGTAATTAAAGAAGGCTCTAAGATTAATCAGGCTATTCAATGTTGCTACGAATTAACAAGGGATAACAAAGAAAGAGAAATTGCTGGATTAACGGGAGCTATGAATAAATTCAAATTAAAAGAAGGATTAATTTTAACATACGACCAAGAAGAAGAAATAGCACTAAAAGGAAATAAGAAAGTGATTGTTAAACCAGTCTGGAAATGGTTGTTAGAAAAAATTGAATAATGATTCATTTTATTAAATGACTATGAGGATTATTCACTTATTTGGTCTTCTGCTCGTGGAGGCATTAATCCTTAGAATTATTTCTATTTTTGGAAAACAAAAGATTTAAATAGAAGTAAGATTAATCTTATTTATGATAATTGATACAACTAAAATGAGTTCGAGAGGACAAGTAGTGATACCATTAGATATGCGTGAAGACATAAGGGCGGGTGATAAGTTAATTGTAATTAGGAAAGATAATGAGATAATTTTAAAAAAATCTATTCCTGAAAGTGCGTTATGGTCTGAAAAATCTTTGACAAAAACTTGGCTCAATAAAGAGGAAGATAGAATATGGAAGGATTTGTAAAGGGTGATGTAGTCATACTGGAATTTCCTTTTTCCAATTTAATGGAGGCTAAAAGGAGACCCTCTCTAGTTATTAAAGTTCCAAAAGGAGATGACCTGATAGTATGCCAAATAACTGGATTGCCCTATGAAAAGTCGGTAGAAATTTCAATAAAATTAGAAGATTTTCATAAAGGTAGCTTAAAAGTCAACAGCTATGTTCGAATGGATAAAATTTTTTCAATAGAGAAATCACTAATAAAATATAAAGCAGGTTCATTAAAACAAGACAAATTTAATGAAATAATAGATAAGATTTGTTCTTTTCTGAAAAATTAAGGAAGACATTCAGTATTTAATTCTTAGGATTAAATCTCCTATATAAATTGAATAACTCTTAATGAAAAGGGTTTAGGGTAGTGGTGGGATGGTGAACTGGAAAGTTTAATGCTTTGGAAAGAAGTTGAGTAACTATAAAGGCAAATTACTTATCGACGATAAAAATAGCTATTCTGTTTTCAATAATTTTTCTGGGATCATTAAATTACAACCATATACTTCTGAAATTATCGACAAGCTATTAAATTAGGTTTACTAATTACTGTCAATTCCACATATTTTATTGGAAAATGGCTTTATAGTTACGAAGTTGAATCAAAAGATTTAAATACCACTTAAAAGTAATACTATCATGGTATTTGAAATTCATCAAGTAAATGGTATAAAAGTTTACTCTGGAGATTTATCAACTTCTCCAGAACATCTTGATAGCTGTAGAAGAGTAACTTCAAAAATTACTGATATTTATTTTTGTAAAAGAACTCCTGATGGAGAAGAAGAAAAGGTTCTTTATGATGAAAAATTAATTAGAGCTAATAAAGTAGGTTTGGGAATTAGAATTTTAGATCCAACAAATGGGGAAACAGCAACTGTCCATATAGGTGGATTAGAAACTGTTTCAGCTGCTCTTTCTGACTTAAAAGTTAATCCTGCATCATTAGCTGAATCTGTTGGCAAAGAAATTAATGCTTATAGAAATGCAGCTGCAGTTTGGGGAATTTGGATTCCACCTTATCAAAATAATTAATTCTATTATAATTTCTTATATCGTGAGTAAAACGTCAGTGATTTGACCCTTAGGATTAACTTATCTATAATCATATACAGACTGAAGAATAGATCCATATATCCCCACTTCAAGAAAGTAAAAAAATTTAGTTATTTAACTAGTGAAAAATATCTTGGTCCTACACAAGTTGAACCAATAAGATAATTTTATAAACCGTTATTTAAGAGAATTAATATGAAACAACAGGTTATGTATCATTATACAAATCCAGCGAGATGGGATGGAATAGTAAACGGACAAGAGGGTTATTTAATTGAACATCCGATAACTAAAAAAATGGTTAATAGCGAAACTGTAAGGGGTTGGATATTGCCACATCGAAGATTAATTTCACAAGGCATTGAATCATCTTTAGTTCCCTCTGAAGCAACTTTACCAGCCATATCTGGGTTATCTGAATCAGTTCCACAATCTTGGTTTCAATATAGGGATTGTATAAATGTTTGGGATTATTTGCTCGGTTGTTGTAAAAGAGGAGCAAATAAATTAGCTTTATTGAAAATCAATCTGATTGATGCTGATAATGCTCTAGTTTTTGATTACGTTCATATTAGAAGAATGGCAAGAGATTTAGTACAAACTAAAGACTTAGAAAAATATAGAAAAATATTAGCACAAGGAAATAGAGACTATTGGAATTCTAGAATTGCACTAGATAGATATGTAAGTAGTTTTGTTCTACCAGAAATAGTTGTTTTTTCTGCAATCCCTATAGAAAGAATTGAATTTCTTGGAGAAAAAGATAGAGAATTACTAGTTAAGTGAGAAAGATGTTTTTGTGTTATTTTTTAGGATTAAATATTATAAGTAATCATTATACATTTAGTAACTAATCTTTAAAATATCGTTTTGATAACCCACTTATCATTAAATTTTTTATACTTTTTCTTGATAGCGCTCCATGCTATTTTATTAGAAACTTCTTCGAGTGTGGCTTTTCCCCTTCTCTTATTAAGATTCTTATATTGTTTTTCAGCGTTATTAAAAGACTTTCTAAAAATTGTCTGAGCTCTGACAGGAAGATTCCTCCTTATTCTTTCAGGAAGTTTTTCATTACTTACATAAGACATTTTCACTCCTCTTTAGATTACTTTTCATCTTCTTCCTCTTCCGTTTCTTCATTATTTTCTTCCTTTTTTGATTTTTTATTTTTCTCCATTGTATATTCAGTTATTTTTGATTTAAAAACAAAAATTGTTTTTTTAGGACATCAAAATTAGTATTATTCAATTCTGAACATTTAAAAATACCTGTGCTTTGATATAATAATGGCAATACAAGAGGTGATAATAACTTCTTTGCAATTATATGTTCCGCTATTAGCTTTTTTAGCTGGTTTATTTATAGGCGATGCCCTAATATTATTAGGTATCTTAGCTGGTACTGGAAAAGTTTCTTTTTGGATCGTCTTTATTTTTGGTTTAATTGGAGAATTAACTCATGATATTATTTTTTACTTTATTTCAAATTCGAATCTTGCACATTACTTAAAGAAAAAATTAAAGTTATCTAAGAAAAGGAATATCATTGCTAATTTCATTGAGAGGATGAAAGGGAAAAATTATTTTCTTCCTGTGTTTCTAGCCAAATTTATTTATGGTGTTAGGGATGTTGTTATTCTTTATGTTAGCCATAATACAAAAAGTTTTAAGAAATATATCGTTGCAGTTGGTCTTGCAGGATTATGCTGGGTTACAACAATTTTAACTGTGGGTTGGTTAGCGGGAAGAGGAGTTACAGAATTATTGCATATCTTAAAAGGTATTGAAAAAGGCGCAGTAATAATACTTTTAAGTCTAATTGCATTATATTTATTAAATAAGTTTATTATTTCTGCTTTCTTGCGATATTTAAAAAAGAAAAGATTAATCTAATTATAAACAAACTCTGGAACAGCAATAATTGATGAAGAGCCTATGAATTTATAACACCCTACAAATGATTCTTCACAAAACACCGTAATTTTTTCATCTTTTTCCAGGTTTTTTATTTCTTCTTCTTTTAATATAAAATTAAGAAATATGGGGCTTCCGGCAAGACATTTCTTTAATACTTGTTTATTAATGTTTATAACTGGCAAAATCTGTGAAATTACTTCTCCCGGGACGAGCATATCTCTTAATGCAAAATCTGATCTTTTTTTATAATCTTCGACTGCTTTGTCAAGCTGATATAAAGTGTAGATTTTATCTTCTGTGAAAAAACCTGCTTTTGTTCTTCTTAACTCGAGCATGTGCGCGCCCCCAATTATTTTTCCTATGTCATCACAGATTTTTCTAATATAAGTACCTGCCTGAACTTCTGTTTCAAATAAAATGTCTTTTCCATCGATTTCTAAAATCTTAAAGGATTTTACTTCTCTTTCCCTAATTGCCCTTTTTACTCGAGAGCGTTTTGGAGGTAATTGTTTAATCTTACCTATAAATTCTTTAATAACTTTTTCTAAATCTTCTTTTTTTATTTCTCTATGAAGACGCATTATCCCAACATATGTTTTGTCTCTGTGCATTAAATATTCACTTAGGCGACATGCTCTTCCAAGTGCAATTGGTAATACACCGGAAACAATTGTTGGATCAAGAGTTCCAAGATGGCTAGTTTTATTTACTCCAAGCAAATTTTTCACAAATTGAGAAACTTGAAATGACGTTGATCCAAGAGGTTTATCTATATTTATGATTGAAAATTTAAGCAATTCTTCTGTACTTTTCGATGATTTTATTTTTTCTAGATTTATATTCATAAAAAATAATAAATTAGGTATTATATAAAATAGCTGTTTTATAAGGCATTATATAGATTGTACAATATTTCTAGTGTTAATTTTATAGCTACTTCCACTGATTCTATATACCCCAGGTAATTCAAATCTTTGATACGCTAAAATCTCCTCAAGAGGAATATACAATTTTTTCTTTTTTAAATCCTTAGGAGGTTTTTTTCCAAAAAATGAACAATATGGACCCATAATTAATTTTCTGTCCGATATAGAGTAAGGAACTCCAACTACATATGCATTATTTAAGGCAAGAGCTATTCCTCCAACTTGTTCCGTATCTTTGTTTAATGTGTCAGAAAAATCCGATTTTAACCTATCTTCAACGTCTTCTGAACCGCCCTTTATATAAGGAATATATCTTTTCTCAGGAGGTGCAATTTTTACTAATTTTCCATTCATTATATGTAAAAAATTAGCCTATTTATATATTTTATTGTGATAACTTTCTAATTATTTTAAATCTCTCCTTTAAGATAAGCTTTCCTCTTTTCATCGGGAAAGCGCTCGATCGCATATCGAAGCATTGTTCGAGGCATATTTTTGTAATTCTTCTTTAAAAAAGCCTCTAATATCTCAATGTTCCTCTTCCCAATCTCCCGTAGCATCCAGCCAACAGCTTTATGAATAAGATCGTGCTTATCATTAATTAGAATTTTAGATATCTTCAAAGTATCATTAAATTGATTATTCTTAATAAAATTAAATGTCGAGACAATAGCAATGCGCCTTTCCCATAAATTGTTTGAACTTGCTAGTTTATATAAGATTGATTTATCTTTATCAATTAAATGTTTTCCTACTATTTTGTCTGCGCTTAAGTCTACTAAATCCCAATTATTAATAAATTTCATTTTTCTAAGGTAAAAGTTAAAGTTTTTTAATCTCTCAATTTTATTTGTACTGTTTTCATAATTATGAACTAGAATTAGAAGAGCACAGAGGCGCTCTTCATGAATTTTTGAAATTAACAATTTTGATAAATGATCAAATTTTAGATTTGAGTATTTTTTTGCTATAATTCTAGTTTGTTGTACAGTCAATCCAAAAAATATATCTCCTTCTCCATATTGACCCTTTCCTGTTTTGAAAAAACTCTGTAAAATAAGTGCTTTTTCCTTATTTGCGTTTTTTCTTAAATCCTTAGATATCTTTGTTACGGACATAAAATAAATAGGAAGAAAGCAGATTAAAAAGGTAACTGAATATGATTTAAATTGTGTTGTTCAATATTTAAAATATTTAAATCTTTCTATTTTTATAAACTATTAGGTAGTAACAAATACAAAGATTTAAAAGGGCTTTTGAATAAAGACAATTATGGCCAATTTAATAGATAAAATATATGAAAAGGCAACAAAGAGGAAGAACTTTGCAGTCGGTTCGGGCTTTACTGCATTTAGAAATCTCTTTCTTTTACCAATTGAATTAGCATCGGGAATACCTCCAGAAATATCCGCAAATATTAGAATGTTTGGAACAGCAACAAATTACTTTGCTACCGGGCCCATGGTTGAATGGACTAAGAATTACTTGCAAAAAAAAGTAGGAATAAGGTCGGGATCTGATAAAGAAGCAAAAATTTGGTTTAATAGACTTTATGGAGCAAGTCTTGCCTCTGTTGAAATTTTGGCAAGTTATTTATTTTATAAATATTTTGGGGCAAAAAACATATATCAGGCAGGTATCCCCGCTGTGGCAAGTGTTGCTTTGACCGGCTTTTTAGGAAATCCGATGTTTAGAGTTGTAGAGACTTTTAAAGATGGGCTAGATGTTGGAGTAAATGGAGGGAGAAGTTATTTCTCAAGCGATACGCCAAAAGAAAAAAAGAAATTAATTGCGGATATTGCTAATATTATCTCACTGGGAGGTTTAGCAGTATATTATTGGTCTACTAGATAGAACTATTTCTTCAATGCCATTCTTTGAATCTTAGGCTCTTTAATCTTGGTAATGTGCTTTTGGGCTTTTTGCTGCTGTTCTGCCTGTTTAATCTGCTGTTGCTCAAGAGCTTTTTCTTTTTCCTGCTCGGCAGTCTTCTGCTCTTCGGTCTTCTCTTCTTCCTTTTTGATTTTTTCTTCTTTCTCATCAGGCTTCTTCTCTTCTATTTTTATTTCTGCTTTCTTCTTTACTTTATCATGCTTACTCTTTAAGAAACGGATATATTCTGGTGTTTCTGCAAAATTAACCTTTATATTTTCACCATCTTTTATTGCCCTTACTTTAATTTTTGCAGGAGGATGGGCTCTGCCTTTAAACCAAAGCTCGTTATTAAAATAAACATCGAGTTTTACTTTTTCTATGTCTCTGTCCGGAACCTTCATATGCTTTGCAATAAATATTTTGATAGCTTTTATTGCTTTTCCTGTTCTCTCGTATTTTGGCACTCTAAGCCATGCTCTTCTTAAAGGTATTACATATTCTCTTTCAAGCATCTGGGTTTTTGTTTCGGGCATTATATTTTATCCTAAGTGACTCTTTGGAATTCTCCTGGGCTTTATTTTCAGTTTTGTCTGGCGCCAATGTCGCCTGCGAGCAGTAATTTGTGATGGATGCACGTGACCTGCTTTACCTTTCCCATGTTTTCTTAAGACTGCCCAAAATGGAGCCCATTTTATCTGGCGTTCTGCAACTGCAAGCTTAACTTTTTTCTGATATTCTCTTTTCATTTTTTACCAATAAGTATTTATATTTTGATGCGAGAGCGATTGATCTCTTAATAACATTAAATCCACTTTAGGCACTTGACTTATTAATCCAATAAAAGAAATTGACACTGGAAATATTTTATGATCATGACTTTTTGCTCTTCCATTCAGTTTTGATACTTTAAATATTATTGTTATGCTATCTGTCAGAGAAAATTTCATTTTGCAATGGCCTCCAAAAAGTCTATTCCTTTTTTTGTAAGTTGTCTTCCGGCACTCTTGCCCTTAGCTTTTTCTATTAGGCCTGCAGATTCTGCTTGTTGTAAAATTAATCGTATAATTTTTCCTCCTGATTTTTTAAAATGAGGGGGTTTCATTCCCAAATCTTTTCTCCCCCCATATCTAGATCGAAGTCTTTGAACGCCAACAATTTTTTTGATGTATATCTGCCTAATTATAGAAGCGGCCCTTTTTTGCCAAAAATCAGGTTCAATACTGGGGCGCTGTTTCTGTGTTCCTGTTTTTACAAAATCAACCCATTCTGGCTTCTTGAATTCATCTAATTTCTTTAAAGCATCAGCTAAGGAGGTGTTATACTTTTGTGGGTTTATTGATCTTATGTCCATTGTAAAAAGTTTAATAAAGTTAACTAAAAAAGATGCCTTATAAATGTTGCTTTCTCAATGATTTAGGCAACTGCTTTCTTAAAACTATTGTAAAGCCAATAATTCTATACCTTAATGAACAGGATAAGCGACGAGAGAGCTCATTTGATATATTGTCTGCAAGTTTTACTATTATTTCTTTGTCTCTACCGCTAGATTTTAGTGCATTAATTCGGACTTGTTTATGATTTTTAAAAACTAATGTTAAGGAATTCAATATTCCTTCGGTGATACCGTTTTTTCCTATTTGAAATTTTATTTCCTGCTTTTTATTTTTCATAAATCTTGAATCCTCCAGTAGGTAACGCTGAAAGAAGTTCTTCTTTATTTAGAGACTTTCCCAGTTGAGTTTCAACTTCTTTAACCATGTCTTCTTTTGGTAACTTTCCTGGCTTTAACTTTAAAAGGATATTATTTTTACTGGAAAGTTCAGGAATTGCTTTTAGGATATTTTTTTGTTTAGTTAGAATTAATTCTAAGGGTACTATCATTTTTTCCACTTTTCCAATTACACCCCAGGTACCTTCTTTCATCTCTCTTTCCTTGTGAAGTTGAGAAGAAGAAAATATATCAATATCTGTTTCTTTTCGCCCAAGTTTCCAAGCTCTACTAAAGCAGGCTGTAAAGACAGCACATTCTCTTAAATCATTCTCCGATAATTTGCTTTCTTCTATTAAAATAACAGAAAAGGAGCTGCCTGGCTCTGAAGTGTGCATTACTTTAAAACGTTTTCCTGATTCTTTTATCACATTTAAAAGATAATCATTTTGCTTTGCATTCTTTCCTCCAACGACTAATTTTTTTGAATATGTAAAGAACCAACGATATTTTCTATAATCTTTCTCTAGGTTTTCAATATATTTATTTTTATTCATAAAAAGACATAGACAAATGAGCTTTTAAATCTCTTTATCAAACTCTTCTTGTTCTACTTCCTCTTCTTCAATTTCATCTTCCCAATTTTCTTCCTCATCTCTATTTTTCTTTTTCTTCTCGGCCATTTTTAAGAGGTTATTTTTACTATAAAGAATGTTGAATCATATGGCTGATTGTCTTTTGTTACGGAAATGTCATATCTAATCTCACATAGAGGTGAAGATGATGAAGGCTGTGTTTTCACAAGATTATATCTTATTTGCCCAGGAGCTAAAGAAAATGTGCCTGTACTTCCAAGAATTAGATAATTATCGGCTTGTTGAAGAGAAATTTGACATCCTTTTTGAACATCGGAGGCTTGTACTTTGTATGAAAATTTTCCTGCTTCTGATTCTCCTTCTACTGTGTTCCTAACTCCAAATGCAACTCCATAACTTTTTCCTTGTTTAACATCTGCCTGATTATTTGCTAAATATAGAACTATTTTGTCTCCCCTTTCATTAAACAATTTATTAATTTCTGCTTCCACATTTTTGTTTAGTTGATCAACATTATATTTTGACCCGACAAATATGGTTCTTATCAAAACAAGACCGAGGATAAGCATAGACATTGCTAGAACAATAACGACTATTGTTCCTACTGACAATTCAATGGCTCCTTTCCTGTTTAATGGCTTGATTTTACTGTGCATATTGTTGCAATTGCTGGGCTTGTTGAGCTGCCTGCTCAATGATAGGAATTATTTGATTCCTAATAAATTGAATTAACAAAATTATTATTGCTATATTTATCAAAATACCAATGATTGATAAAATAATTCCCCAAGTTGACCAGGAATTAGAATTAACTTTTCTCTGTCTTATGGCAAAAATTAAACCGATAATGCCTAGTATAAGGCCCGCAAATGTTCCTAGAAATATTCCCAACCCGAGGACAATGCTTAAAATACTAAAAATAACAGCAGCAATGCCCGAGCTATTCATATTATTTTCTCTATCACCTTGCCTCTTTTTATCCATTTTATTCAAAAGTAGAAGGGTTTTATAAAGGTTATGCTGACCGAGAGTGTTAAGTTTTCGTGGCTCGAATAAGGGTGTTAAGAGACATGTCTTTTTAGATAATAAAATAAAGATTTACTA
>JACPLS010000101.1 GCA_016186375.1 Candidatus Pacearchaeota archaeon | reverse complement strand
TATACTTACCGATATTAAATTAGAAAAGTAGCATATAACTAATTAGGGGGATTATTTAAGACGTAGTGTAATTAACCGTAATAACTTTATCTGCGATCAGTTGCCCATACTTTTGTGGAAGTGGGTCAACTACTCCTCCGTCCACCAAAAGTTTGCGCCCTATTTTTACAGGGTTAAAAATGCCTGGAATGGAAATACTTGCCAATATTGCCTTAGTTAAATCTCCCTTATCAATGAAAACTTCCTTTCCAGTTCTCAAATCAGTAGCAACTGCTGTATAATAAATAGGTAATTTTTCAATTTTTTTATTTCCTATTAACTCTCTTAAAAAAGGTTCTATAGATTCTGTACTTGCATTTCCTCTTCTTATTCTATGGGATAAAAATAATGCAAGAAACCTATTCTTCGATAAATTGAGTAATTTCTCTTTAAATTTTTTTAAATTTCCAGCTATATAAATCCCTCCAACAAATGCTCCCATGCTTGTTCCAACTATGGCATCAATCGGAATATGATTTTCCTCTAAAACTTCAAGAAAGCCCAAATGAGCTAAACCTCTGGCGCTTCCACCACTTAATACTAATCCTAATGCCCTCTTTTTACCTATTTCCATATAAATAATTATAAACAAGTATTTTAAATCTTTTTGGTTGTGTTTAACTTCCTCGCCATTTTCCACAACATACTAAAATAAGCTCTGAATTCCTTTGATAAATTAATATCTTCTATAAGAATACTAATAGGCTCGGAAGTTCCTGAGCCAAGTAAAAAAGCCACTTTATTTCCATAAATATTTATAGCTATTGGAGAAGTAAAAGAATCTGGGAGAATTTTAGCCTGAACAAATTTATATTTCGTGATTCTCTTTGCAAAATCCACATCAGGGGAAATAAAGAGCATTTTTAGAGGTATTCTCTTAGAAATTCTCCTTAAATGATAATTCTCAATAAAGTTGGAACTTCTTTGAGATGGTTCATGAGCGTTTATTACATATTGAGTTTCCTTGAACTTGAGTTTATCTTCAAATATGATTTTTCTTCCGTTTTGTCCTGTATAAACTCTTACCGCTGAACCTTTAGATTGTTTAGGAAAATTATCCATTATTTTCTGAAAATTGATTTTCTTTTCATCTAGAATATCAATTATCCTGTTGGGATCAATCGCCTCAAATTTATTTCTATTATTAATAATTGTTGAAGAAATAAAGCCTTTATCTTTTAACATTTCAATAGAATCGTAAACATTTCTTCTATGTATTTTTGTTTTACCACATATTTGCCCCATTAAAGAAGGCCCTAATTCTAGTAATGCAAGATAGATTTTAATTTCGTTTCTCGAAAGCCCGATATTTCTTAATGTTTCTTCAATCATCATCTCTTATCTTGTTTTGGTGTCTTAAATATTGTGGTAGTAAAGATTACCATAAAAGTAAATAAATTAAAATACAAATTAGAATTAATGTTAAGTGATAGAAATATTTTAAGTCTTATTAAAAAAAAGAAAATAAGTATAATTCCATTCAATGAGAATAATCTTGGGTGTGCTTCAATTGATTTATCACTATCAGACTTATTCCTTAAATATACAAAGAGAATTGACACCCAAAGCAATAAATTTTCTTTTATAAAATTTAAAACTAAAAAATTGATTTTAAAGCCAGGAGAATTTATTCTTGGTATGACTTCAGAAAAAGTTAAATTGACTTCAAAATACTTCGGTTTTATAGAAACTAGGGGAAATTTTTCAAGAGCAGGAATTTCAATTACTTGTGACGATGGACATATAGATCCAGGAGCAAATGGGCACATAACTCTTGAAATTCAAAATAAAAATACTGTAGATATCATTTTATATGCTGGCGATTTAATTTGTCAGCTATTCTTTTTCCTACTTAGTTCTTCTCCAAAAAAATTATACTCCGGAAAATATTCAAAACAACAAGAACCTAGAGAATTTCTCCCATGAAAAAACTTTCAGACAGATTATTAGATAAAATTGATTCTGTAGGTAATCCTTGTATTGTAGGATTAGATCCAGTACCCGAAAAATTACCTCCTTATTTACTAAGAGGAGATTCATTCGAAGATATAGCAAGAGCATTTCGCGATTTCAACTTCTCAATTATTGATTCAATCGCAGATATTGTAGGAATTGTAAAACCACAAATTGCATTTTATGAAAAATATTCAGCACCAGGTTTACAGGCTTTTAAAGACACAGTAGAATATGCACACTCTTATGGATTGATAGTTATTGAAGATGGAAAAAGAGCAGACATAAGTTCAACATCTGAAGCATATGCACAAGGACATCTTGGGATAGTCAATACTGGAAGAACTACACAACCTTCTCTTAATGTTGATCTACTAACAATTAATCCATATCTTGGCACCGATGGCCTTGATCCTTTTATAACGGCTTGTAGAGATCATGACAAAGGAGTTTTTATATTAGTTAAAACAAGTAATCCAAGTTCTTCACAATTTCAAGACAGATTAGTACTTATTAGTGAGGAAGAAGAGAGATTATTAATATCGAAAGGCCTAAAAGTTGAGGGTAACCACACGCCACTTTATAATCTCGTAGCAAATCAGGTTAATAGTTATGCTGTTAAACATATAGGAAAAAGAGGTTATTCTTCAATTGGCGCAGTTGTTGGCGCTCCTTTTCCAGAACAAGCAAAAATTCTCCGTAAATTGATGCCTCAGTCAATATTTCTTGTGCCAGGGTATGGACAAAAGCAAGGTGGAACTGCAAAAGATGTTGTTAATTGTTTTAATCAGGATGGATACGGTGCAGTAATAAATTCTTCAAGCAGTATTGATTTTGCCTGGCAATTTGAGAATAATCCAAATGATTTCGCTGGAGCCTCTCGAAGGGCAACACAAAGAATGATTTATGATATTAACAATGCTTTAAAAGATGCAGGTAAGCTGCCGAAAGGCTGGGGAAATTTTAATAAAAACGCCCCAACCAGATGACTATCTAAGAGTTTAACACCTCGTTTTTACAGACCTTTGAATATTTAAATTTACACTCAAACCTATATTTAATTTATCTTCGGTATTCGTATTATTCTATTTGCCTATGCAGATAGGCTCTAAGAACTATTTGTCCATCCTAAGATCGTTCAAAAGTATTAATTTATTTTGATACATTGAATGGTGTTAACAAGTTAAAATAGTTTTCTATTTTTTTAGTTTTTAAGAACCACAAAATTTATATAATACTTTTACTAGTAGTTAATATGATAAAAGAGTGGCCATCTAGTTGTTGTAATAATTGTATTTCTTCTTTAGTTAGTTTTTTAAACCTTGTAAATCCTTTAAATTTAAACTATAAAGAATAAAATGAAAATGCAAGATATACAAAGCGCAAAGGAATCTCAGAATATTTTCAAAAATATAGAGTTAACTGGAGAAAAATTTAAACAAGAATTTCAAGAGTTAGCAGTTAAGGCTCAAATGGCAATGAATAGCCAAATGAACACTTCAAAGTTTGAAGCATCTTATGCCCTCTCTGTTGGCAAAAAACAAAGAGTACAAACAATAGCCGAAGTTAAAGAAATAAGAAATGAACTATGGCAAGAATCTTTAAAAAAGGCCAACGGCAATCTTAACGACGCTTCCGAGATTTATGAAAAGCTCTGCGCTTTTCCTTAAATTGTTCTTTGAAAAATCTCTTTATTTCAAAATTGTCTAACTGCGAAGCTTCTCCAACAACTCGAATCCTTATTGGCACTTTCAGAATATTAACTGCCTTCTCCAAATCTTGATCTTCTGTAAAATAGATATTGACTTTTACATGCTTAAATAGATTTGCAAGTATTCTACAATCATTAGGAAAAGTACTAAATTTTTTAATAAGTATTTTACTTTTAACAAAATTAACCCATTTATTACCTAACTCATTTCCTTCTCCATTGTGGTCTATTTTTATTATGTTAAATTCTTTCAGTAAATTTTGAATCTTGTTAGTTGCATCTTCATGTGTGTATCTTCTTTTCTTTATTAAAACATGTCTTGCTTCTCCGAGAGCTATATTAGTAGTATAAATTTTCCATACGCCGAAGCTTACTTGTTCTCTTATATTCTGCTTAAATTCGTCACTCTCAATCAAATCAACAAGAACATTTGCATCTAAGCCCGCAATATCTTCTTCGATTATAAGATCGGAGCTGTTTTTACTCTCATATCTTTGAATTTTATCTCCTCTTTGTTGAACTGTTATTGAATGTGTTGATTGCATATGGTTGAGAGAAGAAATTAAATGTTAAAAATGTTTTGATGACAAGGACTATGTGTAAATTATCTCTTAATAAGAGAACGCCCCAACCGAGAATCGAACTCGGGCCCCCGCCGTGACAGGGCGGTGTACTAAACCACTATACTATTGAGGCTTAAAATAACTCGGTGATAAACATTTTTAAATCTTGTGAAATCTTCAATTTTATAAAAAGATGTTCTTTTACAAGTTAATGCCCTTCGGGCAGCTCCGCTA
>JACPLS010000098.1 GCA_016186375.1 Candidatus Pacearchaeota archaeon | reverse complement strand
CCTTAAACTAACTCCAAGTCTGTCTAGTCTATCTTTAGTATCTTTCCTGTTAGAATGTAACTCACTTAACTCCTCTCTTTTAATTGCCCTTTCAGTCCTCTTTCTATTAGATATATCTCTAGCACTTTCAACCTCTTCCTCTGCTTCTATTCTCTCTTTTTTTGGCTTTGCAGAACTCTTTGCAGCCTCATTCATCTGTTTAGACCCAAAACTCCATCCCTTATAGAGAAAAACCCAGCCAAATGAAACATTGGAGCCAACATTAAAGCTATTAAAGAAGCAATAATTAAAAAGAAACCTAAGCTAGATTCATACAAAAAATAAGGGTAAGGAGTATACCAAAAATCATACCAGTAGTCATACCAAAAAGGATTGTAAAATGGCTGTGCTGAAACTAAAATTATTAAATTTAGGAAGAATAAAAAAACTATAACACCAAACAAAGTTTTTTTCATAAATTTAAATTAAAATAGAAATATATAAATGTTTCTTTTAAATTTTATCATTTCCACTAAGGTCTTCTTCTTCTGAGAGCAGTTCTAAGATCTCGGTCAATACGAGCAACAATCCTAGTCTGCTGTTCTATAGTTGCTAAGATCCTATCCATTTCTTCCCAAGTTCTTGCATTCCTTAAGGAGTTATGTTCATTTGCAGTTAACTGGAGAGCTGAATCTATTTCACTTAAAACCTGATTTTTTCCTCTTCCGCCTATCCGTTGAGTATTAGGTAAGGCAACTATTTGTCTTCTTATATTCTGGAAATAGACCACCTGTCCTCTGAGGTTTCTATCTAAGTTCTGGACATACTGGCGCATTTCATTACTTCTTCTACCTCTAACTGCTTTTCTTGCTTGATGAACAGTTCTTCTTTCTTGTCTAATTAATCCTCTTTCAATACCTCTATTTGTAGCTCTGCCAATTCTATCAGCTAATCTTTGCCCGCCTTCATAAAAGCTTGCACCAATCCCACCTGCTTTCCCAAAAGTAAGAAACAAAGCAGCGACTAAACCTAAAATTACCCATATCCATGCAAATAGACCAGTACCAAATCCTATTACTCCTAATAAAGGAGCTAGCCATATACCCAGCCCACCATAAACTACAATTGCAAAAGAAAGAAGAAAAGTAAGGAGTTTTACCTTTCCCATCTCCTCGCTCAAAAAATGAACTCTTCTTAAAAGTGAAACAACAATAATATAAACCACAAAAGTAAGCAACAAAGCCATACCCCATGTAAGATCATAATATAATGCACTACTTGCACCAGGAAGGCTTACTGGATCATCAAGAAACCCAAATATTTTCTGGATTCCTGACCATAAATCAGCAGGTCCAAACGGAGTAGTGCTAGTTGGTGCAGCACTTACTTCATTAATAAATAAACTAAAAACCATAAATAAGAAAATAAAAGACAGCCCAATTTTTTTTATATTCATCAGATTTTCACCCCAATATTTTAAAACATTTACGATGCTTATATATATAAACTTTTCTATTAAATTATACTTAATGCCTTCATCATTTAAAAACAAACCAAGCTCTTTTGACATAGTTGGAGATATAATTATTTTAAACAAAGAAGTAAAATCTCCAAAAAAAGTAGTTAAAGAATTATTAAAAATACATAAACACGTAAAAACTGTTCTATTAAAAACAGGAAACTATCAAGGAAAATTTAGAACCCCCAAATTAAAAGTTATTTATGGGGAAAATAAAAAAACAACAGTTCATAAAGAAAATAAGGTTATTTTAAAATTAAACGTAGAAAAATGCTATTTCTCGCAAAGAACAGCCTCAGAAAGATTAAGGATAGCTAAGCAAATAAAGCCAAAAGAATCTATATTAGTAATGTTCTCTGGTACAGCTATCCTTCCTTTAGTAATAGAAAAAAATGCCAAGCCAAAGGAAATTACATCAATAGAATTAAATCCTATAGCTCATAAATATGCAGAGGAAAATTTAAAAATCAACAAATCAAAAATAATTACTCTAATCAAAGGCGATGTTGCAGATGTCCTGCCTAAGATAAGAAAAAGATTTGACAGGATTCTTATGCCCCTTCCAAAAGATTCTTTAACTTACTTAGAATTAGCAAAATCCAAGTTAAAAAAACAAGGAACAATTCACTTATACATTTTCGGAGAAGAAAAAGATATTTCTCTGTTAAAAAAACAATACAAAGCAAAAAAAATTATAAAATGCGGGCAAGTCTCTCCTAGAGTGTATAGGCTATGTATTGAAATAAATAAGTTTATTTGAAATTCCCAATCTCATTAATAATCCAATCTTTCAAATCTTTAGATAAATACAAAGAGGAGCCCTTATACAATTTCTCTATTAATTCAATAGTTTCTTTCTTGGAGATGATATTTTCTTTATAAGTTCTCAGAATAATAGATATAGTTCCATGCGCTTCAAACCCCAGATTATAGGCAACATCTCTTGCTTCTAAGTCATCAGTAAAAAATAGCTTAATCCTTTCTTGTTTGCAAAGAGAAATTCCCGTTGCTTCGCCAAAATCTATATTATATCTGTTAACCAGGTATTTAACAAAATCATTCGCAGTAGATTTTAGAATGGCTTCTTGTATGTGTTTAAACTTAATTATTTCTTTTCTTAGGTGTTTGCATTCCTCTAAAATATAAGAAGTAGTTAAAATCGTAGAAAACAACTTAATTAGTTCCAACTGGTTAATTTCACTTAAGTGAATAAAAGGTCCGGCATCAAAAACTGCCTCCTTAATCTTTCCCATATAAACCCCATTTAACGTCTTCCTTTATAGCTGCTTCTAAACGTTCTGCCTTTAGTTTCTTAATCGTATCTCTAATAGCTTCACGAATAAATTCTGAGCGATTAGCGTACCATCCTTCTCGGATTAACGTGTCCATTTCATCGATCAATTTTGGGGTTATTTTAGCAGGTATAGCTTCCATTAATATCACATCGTTATACTATAGTAATACTATTTAAACCTTACGGATATAGTGTAAATATCAAAAATATTAAAAATTAACAAAAAAATAGTATTGTATGTTATTTGTAGGAATAGACCTAGCCTGGTCTCCAAAAAATAATTCAGGTATAGCTATAATAAAAGGGAACAGATCAAAAGGAACAGTAACTAAAACAGGTCTAGCTCTCTCTGACGAAGAAATTCTTTCAAATATTAATAGTCTAAGCAATAAACATGCATTAATAGCCATAGACTCACCATTGATTATTCCCAACCAAACTGGAAGAAGAGAAGCAGAAAGGATTACAGGCTATCTA
>JACPLS010000032.1 GCA_016186375.1 Candidatus Pacearchaeota archaeon | reverse complement strand
TTACCCCTTCCAATCCTTCAAGCACTTTAATACTTTCTGAACCATACTCCTTGCTTGCCTTTTCTTTATCTTTCTTATCTGTCATTTTAATTGCCTCTTTTTACACATAAAAAAATGAAGCTTGCTTTAAAAACCTTTGCTTTTAAAAATTAAATTTACCGACGATAAAAATACTTATTATATTATTCTACATAGAAAGAGTTATTAAACTTTTTAACTAAAAATTAATTGGAAAGATATAAAAATCTGTATGATATTTTTATTTATATGAATCATTATGTTGATGACAGAAAAATTTATGCTATCGGATTGGGACTATTTTTTCTTTTTGTAGGATACATTATTTTTATTGAATCTAAATTATATAATATGACAAATGAGAAATCACCAAGATTAAATGAACAATATACAACTGATAGACATTATAATACAAATCAAATGGGGCTTGAAAATACTTTAATTAAATAGTTATCCTTTCTTTAACTCTCTCGTTTTTGGAACTTTTATCTTCTCCACTTTTTCCTTTTTTTCTGATTTATCTATTTCTTCTTTCTCTTTATTTACTTTCTCAGTTTTCTTCTCTTCTTCTCTTTTCTGTGCTTTTCTGCTCTTCTCAAGTGCAATTCTATAAGCTTCGGTCCATTTTAATCTTCTTTTATCTCTCTTTAATTTTAAAGTGTTTTTCCTACATTTGCTTGAACAAAAAAAATTTACTGATCCATCATTCTTAATAAGGTGAATTCCCCTAAACGGTTCTTCTTCTCTCCCGCAAAAAATACATTTAGCCATTTTAAAAAACCTCCCAGTAAAAACCTTCCAGTTTGCTATCTGAATCTTTAAATCTTTTTTTTACTTTTCTCCCAAGAAATTTAGAAAATTCAACTATTAAACTACCAATAAAATTCACATAATTTCCTTTATAAGGATAATCAGTAAAAACATATCCTCTATTTCTATCGGCACTTATTAACTCTATATGACTATCTTCAATAACTCTATCAAATAAATCAAGTTTTTCTCTTGTCATAAAATGTCTTTGAATTATTCTTGAAAGATAATCATCTGTTAGAGTATTAAGATTAACTAAATTACAATCAACTATTTTAGAATTAACCATTGTTAATGAGGTCATCATATTGACCTCCTTTCGCTGCCTCGAATTCTCCTCGCCTCAATTTCAGTCTCTCTTAAAGTCAATAAATCACCAATTTTCACAGGTCCTTTAACATTCCTTCTCATTACTTTTCCCTTGTCGCGCCCATCAAGAATCTTGCATAATACCTGTGTAACTTCTCCCCTTGCTCCTGTTCTACCTATAAGCTCCTCAACAATTCCATTCACAGGAATGTTTTGACTAAACCTATCTACTTTTAAAGTTGCTCCTCCTTCACTAGTCTTGTCCTTTACTCTCTGTTCTTTTGCCATTTTTTCGTTTATTATTTCCTAAGTATAAATATCATAAATAATAAAAACTCATCAATGCTATTATTAAAGATATAATTTTTTTCATATTAATTAGATTTTATTTTTGGTGCTTTTTCTTGAGAAGATTTTGTATGAATTCCTATTTTTAGTTGTGCTATCTCCTTATCTGTTTCACCTGGATTAACTACTGCAACAGCTGCAGCCCCCACTGGTATTCCAACAGAAATCCCTAACTTTTGTTTAGAATCAACTTCAAAGCAAGGAATATTTTTTTCTTTACATAATAATGGCAGATGAGCAACAATTTCTTTAGGGTTAACATCGGCAGCATACAAAACCAGCTTTGCTACACCTAACTCTACTGCTTTCGTTACTTCATTAGATCCTTTATCAACTTTTCCTGTTTTCTTTGCTTTTTCAATAATTGAATAGAAGTCCATTATGACCTCCGTGCCTTGACTTCATTGGCTTATAAACAATAAAAAAAGAAGCTTTATAAACCTTTTTCTTTACACATTTTCCGACGATAAAATCTTTTATAAATGAATATATTATATACATATACTCTTAGATGATAGTCCTTTTAATTTAGACTATATTCTATTTTTATAAGTTCAGTTTATTATCTTAATATGAGAATTATACGAATTATTATAATTGTATTAGAGTATTATCCATAGTCCCTAATTTATGTGTAACAAAAGAGCTATAATTAATTAGCGTGTGTAGTTAGACAATAATGAATCAGAGTTTATAATAATTCAAAGAGAAGTCAATCAGATAGTATTAATATATTTAATTACTACACAATAAAAGAAAAATAACATCTAGGTTATAAATTCACATTAAACCAAGCCACTTAGCCAACAATTTCTTCCCCTCAATATCACTAATAACAAATCCCATCGGTGCAGGGCTTCCTCCACCGCCACCACCTCCACCACCAGCATCTCCTCCACTATAACTTCCACCACTATATGACCCTGAACCACTACCAATAGTATCTCCGCCAGAATATCCACCTGAATAACTTCCACTTCCACTATATCCAGAATATGTTCCTGTTCCACTTGAATAAGTTCCTGTGCTTCCAGAATATGTTCCTCCAGTTCCTCCACTACTATACGATCCTCCTTCATAAGTTCCTGTATATGTTCCTCCAGCTGTCCCTCCACCTGAATAAGTACCTGTGCTAGGACTATAAGTAGTCCCTCCTGAACTCGACCATGTCCCATCAGTTCCTTGTGTCCAAGTATTCCCAAATGAATCTTTTACGGCTCCTCCACCTGATGCTCCAGTTCCTCCAGTTGCACTTCCTGAACTATAATATGAAGTGCTTGCAGAATACTCATGTCCATCTGGGCTCACCCAAGATTTCCCATCGGCACTCTTATCCCATCCTTCTGGAGGTGTCCAAGTTGAGCCAGGCCCCGTATAAATTCCACCACTGCATCCTTTACTTCCGCATTGTACTACATATCCATCAGGTTGCTTTCCTTCAATTCTATAATCATATGTTCCTGTAATTGGATTGTATGAAGAAGGTGGTATATAACTTTCTCCCTTTGGTCCAGACCATGTACCATCTTCATTTTTCTTCCAACTTCCATAATCCTCCTTATATTCTTTTACATCACCATTCTTATTTCCTTGAATTAATTCACCCTTTTCATTTGTATAAGTATAAGTTCCTGCTTTTGTATCATAAACTCCAGCAACAACTTTTCCTTCATTATCTGTAAAACTATATTGTCCGCTCTTTGCATCCCAATAAGATCCTTTTGGATCATAATAAATTCCAGGATGAGTCTCATCCCATGTCTTATAAGCAGTTACAGCTGATTCATATTTCTTAACATCATCATCACTAAGTTTTCCATCTTTTGAATATTTATCATATGCTGTTTTCCAATCTTCCGATGTTAAATATTGAGAATTAGATACTCCTTTAGAATCAAAATAATTTTTCTGCATTTCTTCCATCCTTGCCATAGCCTCCGCCCTTTTTTCCGGATTAATAAAATCCTGATATTTCACAACACCTGATAAATACGCTTCACTCTCAATTTTCAGTCTATTATCAAACATTGATTTTACTTGATCAGAAGTCAACTTCGCAGCCTCATCTTTCTTTCCAATCGTTTCATATTCCTTCTTCAGTTCTTCAGTATATTTTTGATAAGCCTCCTCTTTTCCTTTCTCAATATAATCTTTTTGTAAATTTTCCACTTTCCCTCCTTCAGATATAATAGTATCAATTTTGTCTCTGAACTCAGATTCTTTTCCAGGAGGCACAAAAGTTGTTGTTTCTAACAAACCAACTTTTTTCCCAACATCCAAATTAGCGACTTCTCTTGCTCTATCAGTACCAATCAATTTTTCAATTTTCTCATCAACATTAACTTTTTCAAGCTCTATCTGATCATTTCTGCAATCACTATCACTCTGACATTCTTTTACATAATTATCATGACTCTCTAAGTTTGCAAACTCGTGCATTAATTTCCAAGCAGATACAGAATCATCTTTACTTGATTCATCGATTATTTTAGCCCCTAAAGCTATTGCATCAGATGATAATTTTTCTTTTTCATTGGCATAATAAGATTTAAATGTTTCAAGCATAGTTGGTAACGCATTTGCAAACTCAGCTTTATGTTCTGCAACCAAATCTTCATACTTCAAATTCCATTCTTTATAGTCTCTAGAAATATCCTTCGCCTCTTTCTCACTAAACTCATCATTTATTTTGACCACATCCTTACTATTCTCATACTTTATTAAATCGACTTTTATTCTGCTTGTTGAACCCTCAATACTTTCTTTAAATTTCTCCCATCCCTCAAGATTGTTTCCAGTAACTCTTATATCATCAAACTTAACACCAATTTCTCGTAATTTATCATAAGTTCCTTTACCAATCCCATCTAAAACAACTCCAGTGTCATCATCAATATTATCATTATTCTCATCCTTGTAATAAACAATATGACCATCAGATAAAGCTGGTGGAATGTCTCCGTTTTCAACAAATATCAGCTTTACTTCCTCTCCAGACTTAAAATTATCGGTAATTTCTTTGTCTAGGTTTCCTTCTAACTCTTCGGGGCTATTTCCATTAATCTCGTTTGTAATTCCGACTTTTAATTCGCTTAAATCATTTTTTACCTCTTTTTCTGATTGAAAGTCTCCAACTACTTCCACATTATTAATGTTTAATTTTTCAACTGTTTCAACAACGTCAGCGGGCAAACCCTCAACGTCTTCTGGAATAGGAATAATTGGGTTGTCTAATTCTGCTGCTAAGTGTAAGACATCATTGTAACTCTTATCACTATCATCTTTATAAGTAACTAGTGTAACTTCATCGACAACTCCTGGTCCATAGAAATAATTTATAGCTTCTACAGCAGTCCCAGTTCCTGTTGTACCAACTATTCTTGCAACATCATAATCCGCACTAATAACTCCTGTTGTTTTTAAAATCTCTTCATCCTTAGAAGAAATAACTGCTTCTCCACCTAAAATAACAACTTCCTTTACATCCTGATAAACACCAGATTTTAATTGATCAACTGCTGATGTCACATCTCCATCTTTAACATAAATAACTGGAATTCCAGTATCATGAGATATAGAAGAGGCAATAGCGTTATCAACTCCAATTTCTCCATTAACTATAATTACAGTATTAACTCCTAATGCAACTGTTGAAGTGGCTTTAGATAATTCTTTTTTCTATTTCCAGCTCACTTCAACGTCGTCTGTTCTTTCTCTGGGTTTTATATCAACTTCCTCTGATTTCATCTTTATACCAGAATTAAACATTATCTCTCCGGTATATGCAATCATTGCCCCATTATCCGTTAAAAGATCATTTGAGGGACAAAAAAATTTAGCTCCTCTTTCTTCGCACATTATTTTGCACATTTCCTGTAATCTCTTATTACAATCAACTCCTCCTCCCAGAACAAGTTCATTTTTTTCTGTATGAGCAAGAGCTCTTTCAGTCGCTTCAACAAGCATTGAAAATGCAACTTCTTGTAAAGAAAATGCCAAATCTTCTTTTCTTGCCTCTTTCTCATAAAGCTGTTGTAATTTAGTCTGCATCCCAGAAAAAGAAACATCCATCCCTTTAATTGAATATGGAAGTTCAATGTATTTTCCAAACTTTGATAATTCCTCTATTTTCGGTCCTCCTGGAAATCCTTCCCCTATAAAGCGGGCAAATTTATCAATAAAGTTTCCAACTCCAATATCAAGAGTTTCACCAAAAACTCTGTACTTTCCTCCTGTAAAAGCTATTATTTGTGTGTTCGCCCCAGAAGCATATAACAATACAGGATCTCTTGATCCAACTGATTGCCCAATTTCCAAATGAGCAACACAATGATTTACAGGTATAATTTCAATATTTAGTTTTCTAGCTTTTTCTCTTGCAAATCTAAGTCCTTCCAACAAACAAGGTGCTAATCCAGGTGCATTTGATAAAGCTATTGCATCAATCTGTTGTTCAGAAATCCCAGCTTTATTTAATGCCTCATCATAAATCTTTTCAGCAACCTCCCGATGATGTTCCGCGCTCTTCACAGGAATTATCCCTCCCTTTTCAGTCTTATACATATCTTTCACATTCGCAAGTATTTTCCCTTTACTCACAATTCCAATTCCAAACGTATGAGCAGTGCATTCAATTCCTAAAATCATATTCCTTAAAAAGAAGAGGCATTAATAAATCTTATACTCTATCGGTAGCTTTTAACTAAAAGCTCTATGTTCTAACGGTAGCCTTTACAATAATACAATTACACACCTTTTTCTCTCTATTTGTTAAAGAAATTCAACAATTTCTTCATCAGATATTTTTGCTTGTTTCAATATGCCTTTTAATGTTCCTATCTTAATTTCTTTATGCATCGGAACAACCGTTCCTATTTTACCCACAGAAGTAACTTTTGTTAAAATGAAATGGCTTCCTTTTTTTCTTATAAGAGAAAAACCAAATTTATTACAAAGTACCTTCAGAAGTTTATCTCCTGATACTTTCCGTAACATTGGCATTATGAGATATCTGAAAAACTTTTGGTTAAAACCCGAAGGGTTTTCAGTTTTTCAGACCTCGAAAATTCATTTGCTTACTCACGGGCTAAAGCCACGGAGCGTGCGCAAATGAATTTTCTCAGTGTCAAAAAAAGTAATAATTGGTCTGTTCTTTAATTTTAATGGGAATTCTTCTAAATAAAGTTTAGTCGCTTCCTTAATGTTAGCGACAGCTTCATCTATGCTATATCCTTGGCTGACTGTTCCAACCTCAGGGCATTCTGCTATAAACATATCTTCTTCTTTAGTTATGATAACTGTAAACGTATTTTCTTCCATAAAAATTTATGGTAACTTGCTATTTAAATATTCCCACCTTCTAAGACTAATATTCTTAAAAAAATATTCTCCAAAAAGAAATAATATAAATAAAAGTTCTCTAAAGAATCGATATTAGTCTATTTATCAAAAGATATGTACATCCCAATGCTCATAAAACCAAAAGATATGTACATTCTAATGTGCATAAGTCAATATCCACTATACTCTTATCAGATAAAAAAATATGATCATTTAATCTAATTTATTATTCCATGTAAAGAATTAAATATTTTTTTAATTAATTCAATGTAGAAAAATCAAGGAATTAATTTCTTAATTCCCTTACCTTGAGAACCAGATCCGCCTCCTTCGGCAGACTCATAAGTCACAGAAGTCTCACCTTGAAGAGTAGAAGGATATTTATTATAATAAGATTCTATGATTTCATCAAAACTCCCACCCATGTATGTGTGATCAACTACTGAAAATATTACATAATTTTTACTCGCCCAAATAAAACCTTGATAACTTTGACTATCTCGTTGTTTAAAAGATAAAGCCATTTTATCATCTCTTACTTTCTCGTACATAACTTTATTATCTGGTCCTAGTTCTTTTCTGGCATATTCTCCAATAAACTTATCAAATTCTTCAAAGTTTATAGAATGATCGTAAACCAAAACATATACGAGAATCTCTCCTCCTCTATTATCACCTAGCTTTTCATAGCCTACAACTTCACCATCAACAAATCCTTTAGGCATTATTTCAACTAC
Organism: Candidatus Pacearchaeota archaeon; assembly: GCA_016186375.1. GTDB lineage: Archaea > Nanobdellota > Nanobdellia > Pacearchaeales > GW2011-AR1 > VGKP01. The sequence goes on along the minus strand of JACPLS010000032.1, from coordinate 3,300 downwards.
ATCATCGCCCTCTTCTATATTTTGAAAGTTATCTATTACTTTTAATCCTTCAAATTTATCTTTTATTAAATACTTTGATTGAGATAGATCAGCTTCAGGAGCAGGCGTTGGCGTAACTGCTCCGGTTCCAAGATTGTCAATTAAACACTGATTATATCCTTCATCACTAAATAAATTAGTTATTCTACATAAAGCCTTAAACAACAAAACTTTCAATCCTTTTGTGTTTTTAATAATGTCGTTTACCTCGACGCATTGCCCTCCAGAACAAACATTACTATCACATTCATAATTATTCTGGCACGATACCCACTCACCACTAGGGTCTTTGGTCTTTTGTACTTTTATCTGCCCATCTATGTCACAATAAGCATTAACTTTCTTAACTTCGTGTCCTTGCACCTTCGAATCAATTGTCATTACAACATAATTATCTCCTCCTGTTCCAGAATAAACAATTTGGTCTATATTTATCACTACAGAAATTATTTCCTCGTCGTTTCCTCTTCTAGTTCCAAGAAAATTCTGTGTAAGGTCAATAGATTGGCCTTTTTTGACAGTATAATTTAGAATCTTACCTTTCATAGGTATAGTAATTATTGCTTCATTATCAGATAATACTTGAACCATAACATCATCGACCTTACCTTGATCAATTCTCTCTTTATCTGTCTGTTCATAAACACGTAAATCGCCTGATGTATCGTGCTCAAATCTAAATCCATACTGAATACATTTATTATCAGATCCTCCATACCACTTAGGTACATAACAACCATTGCAAATACCTGGTGAACACGAGATTGATTGCTCTTGTACTTCCTCTTTATCATTACATCTATTCAAATCTCTGCAAATCTGTTTCTGCTCGCCATGAGGAGGGCACACTGCAGGTTCAATCTTGCAACTCCAATAAGGAGAACATGTTTCTTTAGAAAGAGTAGAAGGACAACTATCCAAAGTATCATACAACTGATTGCTTAAAGGATATTGAATATCGAAATCTTTCCAGAGGCTATACTTATACTCATTACTTTTCAAATCTTTAAGGAATTGTTGCGTAGTTTGTTCAACTAAACTTCTTAATTGATCATCATTAAGATATTGATTAATATTCAAATTCATCCTAATCATTATATTATTATGAGCCCATAACACTTCTCGGCTTTTATATAGCGTCTGTCCATCCGTACTTTGCTCGTTTCTTAATATATTCCAATTGCAAATATACACAATATCATCATTGTAATTATTTACCTGACATACTCTATGTGTAATCTCTTGCTTTAATAGTTTCTCCGCATCAACATTTTTATCATCAAATATATTAATATCGATGCTTAAGTAATTATAAATATTTTCATTACTATTATAATAATTATTGCTCCAAGCGGCGTAATATGAAGTGTATGGAATCTCCTTATTTTCTACCCACCAACTATTCTTATAAGAACTATTCCAACTTAAATACCATTTATTGTCAGAAGAATCACTGAAAGTCTCTGGTATTCTAACTTTTTCAATAAGTTCAGAACATATATTTCTGTTAATCTCTGTTAATCTTAACCTGGCTTCATTTCCATTTAAATCCGTATTACTCTCTAGTCCATCTGATAATATACTTACATTGAGAACAGATACCTTAACAGTAGATTTTCTATTCGAATTAATGGGACTCACATCCATAGGACTTAATGTTGCTGTTTGCCCTTCTTTAAGTTCAATCCATGAATTTCCAACACCTTGATAATATAACCGTATTGAAGGAATGTTTTCAGTATAAGAACATCTATCATCGGAACATCTCGATATCTGCAAGACTACCACTTTAACATAAGCTCCTCCCAATTTTACATAATCCCCTGTCTTTACAGTATGTTCCCCATAAGTTGTTATAAGAGCAGAGGATAAATTACCCTTAACGCACGCCCCTTCCTTGCATCCTTGAGGACATTCATAATAAGTATATTGATAATTGCTTACACCACAATAATATTCTGCCAATATCTTTCCTTGTAAAGTTGGAGTCCACCCATTAGAAGCATCAGTTGTTTGTAGACTTGTACAAGTATCATTATAGTCTGCATTTCGAGCAGGATCTGTTAAATGTCCTCTCAAATCATAATTCTTCCCGCCATCAGAATCCGTGCATTGTGCAGTTGGAACAATTGGACAATTAAATGTATCTTTTTGTTTTCCAACGAATCCATAAGAAGCTCCATCACCCCAAGTAATATTTACTGACCCTCCTATCCCAAAACCAGGGGTAACTCTTACATAAAAAGTATAACCATCAATATTTCTAGTACTAACATTATTTACTCCTGTAACAAATTCAAAATTCTCTCCAGTCATGGCGTCTTGAAATGTTGTCTTATCGTTTGAAGATGTTCCACCTCCAATAGAAGACAATTGTAAAACCCTACCTTTATTTGGATTATTGAGAGAATAAATAACAACATAATCATATAAACTCAAAACTTCCCCTTCTATCTTTACAAAATTATAACCATTCCTCTTTGCTTCACTTTCATGTATTCCAGAAATATTTGTCTTTAGCGAATTACTCAACTCTAAACACCTATCTTTCAATTCAACTACCGTTCCACCTCCACCTCCTCCGCCAACTGGTACCGGTGATGGTGATACCCCTAGCAAACGATTCTTTTGATCATTATAATTACTTAAAATATCATTGGTAGATAGAGCATAATTATATATCTGAACTTCATCGATGCTTCCATTTAATGTAACTCCAGAAGCTCCTCCTATATACAATAATTTATTTGCTTTCTTAAATGGCTTATTATAATTTTCTTCTTTCTTTAATACTCCATTAAGATAAATCTTCGCATAAACTCCATCATAAGTTAATACATAATGATACCAAGTATCTGCTTTGATTATTTCAGGAATAGATGTGAAAACTTGCGTACCATCATGCAACGTAATTCCAGTTGATAAATATCCTTTATCTAAATGTGTTGTAAAAACACCAGAAGCAGATGGAGCAGCATTCCAAGAATGTTCAACAATCCTTTTTACAGAAGTTGCATCTTTTGTATTAAACCAAAAACTTACAGTAAACGCATCAGAGCTGAAATTATAATAGCCAGAAAGATAACTATTTACTCCATTGAATCCAGCACTCTTTCCATCAACTCCTTCATTAACAGAATTAACTCCGTTAATATTATCCAAAGTGTTTCCACAGTCTGTTCTCGACCCCATATTAGTTCCTAAATTTGAAGAACTAAAACTCCAAGAACACTTTAGAACGGCCCCTCCACTTCCTCCACC
>JACPLS010000099.1 GCA_016186375.1 Candidatus Pacearchaeota archaeon | reverse complement strand
CCTTTGACAGCTGTCTGTGTTCTTCCTTTATATCCGGGATTTCTCGCCTTTTTGTCAAATAGATTCTCTGGAAAAGAGAGCAAAAAAACATTTTTCTTGTTTGGTTTGACAATTCTGATAGGAATAACCGTTTTTATGATTTTGCTAGGATTAGTTTTTACAACAATTTTGCAAAAATCCCTGACTAATGTCATTTCAATAATCTCTCCAATTGCATTCATTATTCTTGGACTGATAAGCTTAGCTCTGATATTTGATTTTGACTTATCGAGATTTATTCCAAAACCAAATATTCAAACAGGGAACAAAAGCCCGTTAAAGGGCGCTTTCATTTTCGGTTTCTTTTTTGGGGCAATAGTTCTTCCTTGCAATCCAGCATTTATTGCCGCGTTTTTCGCACGAGCGTTTTTGTTTGGAGATTTCATCTCAAGCATGCTTAACTTTTTATCATTTGGATTTGGGCTTGGAGCTCCATTACTAATATTAAGTTTAATCTCAGGACAATGGAGCAAAAATATTATTGGTTTTCTAATAAAAAATAAAAGAGCTATAAATTTAATTTCAGGATTAATAATGTTAGGAATTTCAATTTATTACTTATTTTTTGTTTTCAGAATTTTTAGCCCAATAAGTATTTAAATCAGTCATGTTATGTAGCCTGATGAAGAAATTTATTGTCATCTATTATTCGTCGGCTAATTTTGATGAGATTGGAAAAAATATGTCTTCTGAAGATCATAAAAAGGGCATGGAGAAGTGGATGGAATGGGCAAAGAAATGCGGGTCTGGTTTAGTTGATATGGGTACTCCGTTGGGCAACGCTCAAAAAATTGTAAAATCGGGAGTTATACCAAGCGATAAAAATGTTGTCGGATATTCAGTTTTACAGGCAGAATCAATAGGTGATGCACAGAAGATGGTGAAAGATCATCCTCACTTTGAATTAGATAATTCTTGTGAAATTGAAATTTACGAATGTATGCCCATGCCTGGGCAATGATGTTTTATTAGATATTTCAAAGATGTTAAATCCATTTGCCCAACTTCATTTAGATAGCAAGTGCACATAAAACCTTTCTTTAAAGACTTCTAATAATCAAATAGAACTTCTGACGAGAGATTTTAATTCTCTCAGGTTTTTAGCCTTATTAATTTTTGCGGCAGATATCAACAATTTCAGTCTTTCAGCGTGCTTTTCAAAGACTGCAGGTAGCTTCTCTTTAACATTAGGATATTTCTTATTGAATTCATTTCTATGCAAGAAATTTATTCTATAGGGCAATCCTAAAATAAATGATTTCCATTCATCTTTCTCGTTAATTATTCCATAAGTAATTTTACAAAGATTGCATTGATATTTCGAAGGAGAAACGATCTTATGGGCAGTGTCACTAAGTGAATTAAATATTCCTGAATCCGCGTTATATACAAAAATTAATGATTTCATCTCTCTATTAGGTTTTTTTGCTTTAAAAATTTAGAGTAAACTTTGTTATCTACTTGGCTCTTTATTTTTCTTAAGAAGATATAAAGTATATACTGCAAGAATAACAAATAAAGCAGCACAATCAAGTAAATTGTCTATAATTACGATAATGAAGTAAAAATCTTTAGACATTCAAAATTGTCTTAAAAAAATATGCTTGCTTACAGCCAAAAAGTCCTCGAAAATTAATTATTAAAAAGATAACTCGGATTACGGACAACTTATATATTGAAAAAACAATCTAAATTTGGAGATATTATAAAATGAAATACAAATGCGAAATGTGCGGTTCAACTTCCGACAAAGCCGGAATATGCTGCGGACAGAAGATGAAGCCAGTTAAGGCAAAGAAAAAGAAGAAGTAAATATTTAATAGAATAATGAAGAAGTCAAACAAACATTACTGGATATTTGGAATTTTGATTATTGTAGTAATAACTGTTTTTATAATACTAAATTTCATTTCAGATAATAAGATGAAAGAAACAATAAATTATGAAAGCAATAATCCAGAAATAAAAACCTTGCCAGATGGAACTAAATATTTAATTAATCCGGATGAAATTAAGTCTGGAGGACCTCCCAAAGGCGGAATTGGAGTTGACAGAGGAATACCTGCTCTGGCTGAAGAAAATAAAAAAATTTGTTTCTATTAAAGAAGCAGATGAATGGATTGAAGATAACGAACTTGTTCTTGCTTTAACTTACAAGAGCGTTGAAAAAATTTATCCTTTGCAAATACTTGTCTGGCATGAAATTGCAAATGACAACATCGCAGGGAATCCAATTCTTATTACTTATTGCCCTCTTTGTGGAAGTGGAATTGCTTACGAAAGAAAGATAGAAGTAAATGGAGAAAAAATTGAAACAAGATTCGGCACTTCTGGAAAACTATTCAATTCAAATCTTGTTATGTATGATGAAAAAACAGATACATATTGGCAGCAGATTGACGGAAAGGCAATTGTTGGAGAACTTACAGGGCAAGAATTAAAAGAAATTTCTATAGATACAGTTGTTTGGAGAGACTGGAAATCTGGTCATCCAAATTCAGAGGTTCTAAGTCAAGATACTGGATTCTCAAGACAATATGGAAAAGACCCATACGGAAGTTATTATGAAGACAGCTTCTTAATATTTGACGTTAACGCTCAGGATGATAGAATTCATCCAAAAACAGTCGTGTTTGGAATTGAAGTTGATGGTACTTACAAAGCGTACAAGGAAGAAGACTTAATCAAAGAAAAGACAATAGAAGATAAAATTGGAGGAGTTAGGGTAAAAATTGAACGCAATGACGATGGTATCGTTAAAATTTCAAATCTCGAAACAGGCGACGAAATAGTTAAAGAAAGAGACTTTTGGTTCGCGTGGTATGCTTTTCATCCTGAAACAAAGCTTTATGGATTTAAGTGAGAAAATGAAATTTAAAGAAAAAATTAAAACATGGAAAGACGTGTTTAGTAAAACAAGATACTTGTTATTTGCAGTTATAGTTGCATTGTTTTTTTATTCAGCTAATGTTCTCATTGCGAGCTGGAAAACTATCTTATCTGTTTACTCGCTTAAAGGTCTTTTTGAAAGTTCAAAAATGTTTGTTAATTTATCTTTAGGTTTTGTAAATACGATTGCATTGGATTCATATGTGAGCTTGATTTTAATAAGTGTTCTTCTTGGAATGTTTTTTAGTTTAGTTTTTTATAGGACAAAAATGTCTGTAAAATCTATGGATAAAAAAAGCACGGGAATCCTAGCAACTCTTGGGGTTTTTCTTGGAGTCTTTGCTCCTGGTTGCGCTGCGTGCGAAATGGGCATTTTGTCTGCTCTCGGTTTTGGTGTAATCGCTGTAAATTTTCTGCCTTTCAAAGGATTAGAAATTTCTCTTATTTCAATTGCAATCTTAGGATTTTCCGTTGTCAAAATAACTGATAAAATCAGCAATGGAAATTCATGTTCAATAGAATTGAAAGGAGGTAAAAATGAGTGAAAAAAATTCAAATAGCGGAACAATAACATTAAGGAAAGATTCCTTATGGAAGTATTCTACTTTCTTACTTTTAGCGCTTGTTGTCATTATCGGATTTGTTGCTTTTAGAGATGGAGGCGGAAGCCCGACCGGAAATTTAATTGCTCCTACTACACCTACTGCTTTACCAACTCAACTTTCTCAAGTTAAAGTTAACATGGGAGATGCACCGATTTTAGGAGATTCTAACGCGCCTGTAACGATTATAGAATATTCAGACTTTCAGTGTCCATTCTGCGGAAGATTTTATTCGAATGCTTTAGCATCAATAAAAACACAATATATAGATACTGGCAAAGTTAAACTTGTTTTCAAGGATTTTCCATTGACAAGTATACATCCCATGGCTCAACCAGCTGCTGAAGCTTCAAGATGCGTAAGAAAGCAGGGTGGGGACGATGCTTATTGGGTATACCATGATCAAATCTTTGAGAACCAAGGTTCTCTAAGTACGACAACTCTAAAGCAATGGGCTAAAGACCTAGGTTACAATATAGATAGCTGTCTAGATTCTGAAGAAATGAGCAGTGCAGTTCAAAAAGATTTAGCAGAAGCCACAGCCGCAGGAGGACAAGGAACTCCCTACATTGTTGTTGTAAGTAGTGATGGCTCAACAATCCCAATATCCGGAGCACAACCTTTCAACGTTTTCCAACAGGCAATAGAAGCAAGTTTGTAAATAATTTATTCTTTATTTATGTTAAATTATAGAAAAGAAGTTTTAAAATATTTATAAGAATGGGCAGTATGAGAATCAAACTTCTGAATGCACGGTATAAAAATATAGACCAAAAAGATTCTATTAACTTAATAGTTCCTTGTTAACCTCTCATTAAGGTTATGGCCCTGCCAAGAATCGAACTTGGGACCACTCCGCGTAAGGGAGTTGTTTTACCATTAGACTACAGGGCCTCAAATTTAAAAAACAACAACGCTTTTTAAAACTTCCCTGCTTTAAAGGTATATCACCAACTATAACATAATTAATTTATTAAAAAATTTCTTTAACCTTATTCCAAAAAAGTGCTTTTTTTAGCACTTTTTAAAACATAACCTATTTCTAAAACTGCTACTTTTTGACGGTATTGGAAACTAAATAGCAAGCTCTTCTCTCATCAATAAAGATCTTAATAATTTAATTTCAAATAATCTTAAGCTCTTAAATGAAAATAATTTTTTCAAAAGCAAGGAGAAAATAGAAGATTTAGCAATTATCAAATACAGCCCAGATGAATTTACAGTTTTTAAGGAGAAAATTCAGCCGATACTAATTGAAATTTGTGAACAATTTCTTAAAAGATATCCTGGACTTTAATTATAATTACACTAAGATATTCAATATTTTCGTGATTGATAATTCCAAAAAACACTACAATATTGAGAATTATCCATAAATATAAAAACCAAAGAATTAAGTTAATGATTGTGCGATTATAGTTCATCGGTTAGAACGCCTCGTTGCCAACGAGGAGAGTCGGGTTCAATTCCCGATAATCGCATTGATCGTTACTTCTATTATCCACTATTTTCTTATCAATGAATAAACAAATCATTTGAGTACAAATATTCTTAAACTCTGGATATATTTTCTTGTATGGCTGGAAGAGCAACTTATTCCATGAGGAAGCATGGACCAACAGATTCTCATAATCAGCATCGAATAGCATTTCCTAAATTAGTAAATGAGGTTATCAGAATCTCTGATATAATTTTACAGGTTTTAGATGCACGTTTTTTACAAGAAACAAGAAACTTGGAGCTTGAGAAATTGATAAAAACACAGGGAAAATTTTTAATAAATGTGATTAATAAAACAGATTTAGTTGATATATATAATTTACAAAAAAATCCTGCGCTCTCATCACTCTGGCCATATGTTATTTTTTCTTGCAGTAAACGTATTGGTCTTGGAAAATTAAGAGAAAGAATTAAAATTGAAGTCAAACGATTTGGAGTTAAACACTCCAAAGCCCATGTTGGTGTTATTGGTTATCCCAATACAGGTAAAAGTGCTTTGATTAACTTGTTGGCTGGCGGGTCAAGAGCCAGAACTTCACCTGAAGCAGGATTTAGCAAAGGAATCCAAAAAATTAGATTCAATAAAGATATTCTCATTTTAGATACTCCGGGAGTTATTCCGAGTAAAGAAAATGCAAATATTTCTTCTATTGACCTTAAAAAACATGCAGAGATTGGTGTTAAAACCTATGATAAAGTAAGAAATCCAGATTTTATTGTTTTGGGAATTTTTCAAAAAAATCCAGGTCTATTTGAAAGATATTATAAAATAGAAACAGAAGGAGATGTAGAAATATTCTTAGATAATCTGGGCAAAAGAAGGAAACTATATAAAAATGGTGGAAATGTTGATGTTGATAGAATAGCAAGAATCGTTCTTAGAGATTGGCAAGAAGGAAAGATTAAGTAAGATTTTGTGTGCGTTTATATTAAGATTTAAATATTTAAAAATACCTTGTCATTTAGATATTTAAACCTATGATATTTAGGACTATTGTAAATCAGAATAATTAAATTTTATTATTTGGGGGTTTTGAAAAACCCTCTTTTTAAGTTAATTTTCATATAGTAAAAAATATCAAAAAATGTACCTTCTAACAAGAATACCGACGATAAATTAATATTAATAATAATTATGATTAAAGCTGTAATGATTTGGCTATTATCAGAATAGGGATAATTCAAAGTCATTTTATTAATTACATATTTAAAGCATCTATTTAATTCTAATTCACAATAAATTAATTATCTATTTTATATCATAATTAAATATTTTTAATCCAATCCCTCAACTTCTCTTTGCGCCTGTGCACCCATTTCAACATTACCTCTGCTGACTAAAACATCATCTATGCGGAGAATCATCATCGCAACTTCTGCAGCAGATTGAATCGCTTGTGTTTTAACTTTCATTGGCTCAATTATTCCTGCAGCCATAGTATCCTCGACTTTATTATTAAACAAATTAAGGCCATCATTCATAGATCCGGCATCATGCCTCTTTCTCAATTCTGCAATAATCTCTATAGGGTCAAGTCCTGCATTTTCAGCAAGTGCCTCTGGAATTGATTCGAGAGAATTAGCAAATTCCTCAATTGCTAATTGTTCCCTTCCTCCTAAAGTTCTTGCAAATATCCTTAATCTTTTAGCAAGTTCTATTTCAATAGCTCCTCCGCCAGCAACAATTTTCCCACTTTTATATGCAGCCACTACATCACCCAATCCATCTTTAATCGCTCTTTCAATCTCATCTAAAATATGATCTGTGCTCCCTCTAACAACAATCGTAACAATACCTGAATTTTTGCATCCTTTTACAAATATGTATGATTCTTCTCCAACTTTTGTCTCCTCAATCAATTCAGCATAGCCTAATTCATCTCCCTTTATATCATTCAAATTGGATATTATTCTCGCAGATGTTGCTTTTGAAAATTTTTCCATATCTGACTTTGCAACTCTTCTACAAGCAAAAATGCCTGCTTTAGCAAGATAATATTGAGCCACATCATCAATTCCTTTTTGGCAAAATATAGCCTTTGCTCCGGAGTTTATTACTCTATCAGTCAAAGACTTCAAATATTTCTCTTCTGATGTTATAAAACTTTCAAGTTGTTCAGGTGTTGATACTGCAATCCTTGTCTCAGTCTCGGGACTTCTTAATTCCAGCGGAAAATCAATTAGCAAAATTTTTACTTTCTCAATTTTAGAAGGCATATCCAGATTTGCCCTCTCTTTATCAAGAACTATGCCTTCAATTAATTCACTTTCTTCTATTGAATGTCCCTTAATTTTTTGTATTTTAACATCATCAACACTAAAATCCTTGCTATTTGTAATTAAATCTATTGCCCTCACAATTAATTCAGACAGCTTTTCCTTATTTCCTTCTGCTCCCTTTCCTGTCATTGCAGTCATTGCAATCTGTCTCAAAACATTCTGGTCCTTTAAAGGAGAAGCATTCTCCAACAACATTTTTATTGTTTTATCCGCAGCAAGTTTATATCCTTTAACAACAACAGTTGGATGAATTTTTTTGTCCAATAACCTCTCTGCATTTTCAAGTAATTTCCCGGCCAGCAACGCAACAGATGTTGTTCCATCTCCAACTTCATTCTCTTGGGTTTTTGCAATTTCAACAATCATTTTTGCAGCTGGATGATCTATTTCCATCTCATTTAATATAGTTACTCCATCATTTGTTACAATTACATTACCAGTAGAATCAACTAGCATTTTATCCATTCCTTTCGGCCCCAGTGTTGTTTTAACAATATCAGCAACTATTTTCGCAGCAAATATATTATTTCTCTGGGCATCTCTTCCAAATGTCCTAGATACATTTTCAGGCATTATATAAGCAGGTTGTTTATCTGTCATGAAAACAACTCTGGCAGGTGTTTTTTAAAATTATGTATTCTCTGCTCTTATATTGTAAATCCTTCTAAGTTGCTCATAATTTAGTCCCAGACATACACAAGCCCCCTAATTAATAACATATTTTCTCCAAAGATAATCAACAAAACTTTTGTGTCTTTCATATAGAATTATTGCTTTATCTTCCGTAGCGGCTTCTGTTCTTCTAACCCCTACTATATCATCTAAAATATGTGTTATTTCATGAATTAATGTAATTTTACCACAAATAGTGCCTTTAGTTTTGTTTAATTTAATTATATATTGACGACCATTTATGTCTGGTTTGTGTTTTTCCCAAATACCACAATAATAATTGAACGGCCATCGTTTTAGCAAAATCGCTCTTATATGTTCTCTTAAAACCATTTCATATAAGCCTAATTCTTTATTATTCTTTCTCATAAGAAATAATCTCAAATACAAATCTTACTGAAAAATCTAAATTAAGAATAAAAATAAAAAAATTATCAGATTTAACTTACCAATCACTCTCTTCTTCCGGATTGTCGCCTTGAGGCTTGTCTGGCTCATTCGAGTCATCATCATTATCAAACTCGTCTTCTGAGACATCTTCCTCCTCTATCTTGTTTTTTTTTCCTCCCATTATGAAAATTAAGAGTTTCTATTTCCAATTCCATCATCTATTTAAATGTTTTGTTGGCTTTCGTTCAAAAAAATCTAAATCGAAAACTACCAGTTCAGTTTTTTCTGTCTTTTTTTCCATTGTCTCCTCATTCTTTTTTGATATCCTGCCCCAGTCTCCTCCATATCAGACCATATGCCTGCGGCTCTCTTAATAAAATCTTCATCATTCTTGTCCTTTTTGATTTCCATTAAATATTCAAAACCCTAATCTTTTTAACCCTTATTCCCCACAAGAGAACATGCCCGACATAGACATAAAATCAATAGAGAAAAAATGGTTGGAATATTGGGAAAAAGAGAAAATCTATTCTTTCGACCCATTATCAAATAAGAAAATCTATTCAATAGATACTCCTCCTCCAACAGTGTCAGGAAAAATGCATATTGGCCATGCTTTTTCATATGCACAACAAGACTTTATAGCCAGATTTAAAAGAATGTCTGGGTTCAATGTTTTTTATCCGTTCGGTACTGACGATAATGGATTGCCAACAGAACGACTCATTGAAAAGCTAAAAAATGTAAAAAGCAAATCGATGTCAAGAGTAGACTTTATTTCTCTCTGCTTAAAAACTTTAAAAGAAATAACTCCTGATTTTATTCAAGATTGGAAAAATCTAGGAATTTCCTGTGATTACGCTATGTATTACTCTACAATAAACCCAATCAGTCAAAAAATCTCCCAACTCTCTTTTCTCCAATTATATAAAAAAGGACTTATATATAAAGAAGGATTTCCTACTTTATTCTGCCCTGAATGCCAAACTCCAATAGCACAGGCAGAATTAGAAGATAAAGAAAAAGAAACATTTCTTACAACTATTAAATTCATGTCAAATAACACAGTACTGCCGATAGCCACAACTCGACCAGAGCTTTTAGCAGCTTGTGCTGCAGTTTTTGTAAATCCAGAAGATAAAAGATATTCTCATTTGATCAAAAAGAAAGCATCTGTTCCTTTATTTGATTATGAAGTTCCAATCATTGCAGATCCATCGGCACAATTGGATAAAGGCACTGGAGTTTTAATGGTTTGTTCATACGGAGATAAATATGATGTAGAAGCTATTAAAAAACATAAACTACAACAAAAAGTAGTCCTTACAAAGCAAGGAACTCTAAACATAGAAAAATATTCAGGATTAAAAATAAAAGATGCAAGGAAAGTAATTTTAAAAGACTTAAAAGACGCAAATTTAATAATTGAACAAAAACAAATTAAGCATAATGTAAATGTACATGATAAATGTGGGACAGAAATCGAATTTCTTCCAACAGAACAATGGTTTATTAAAATTCTAGATAAGAAAAAAGAACTTATAGCACAAGGAAGAAAGATAACCTGGCACCCCAAGCATATGCAAAAAAGATATGAAAATTGGATCTCTGGTTTAGAATGGGACTGGTCAATTTCTAGAGAAAGACATTTTGGTATTCCTATTCCAGCATGGCACTGTCCAAAATGTAAAGACACGATATTAGCAGATGAATCTGATCTTCCTATTGATCCGATTCAAATTAAAAAACAATGCAAAAAATGCAAATCTTTTGCAGATCCAGAAGAAAAAGTTCTAGACACATGGGCAACATCATCTCTTACTCCGCAAATAGCCTCTTATCTTGTTAATAATAAGATAAAGATACCTTATTCTTTAAGACCACAAGCACATGACATTATTCGCACATGGGCGTTCTATACAATTGTTAAAGCATTATACCATGAAAATTCTATTCCCTGGAAAGAAATTACTATTTCAGGATTTGTAACTTTAGGAGGAGAAAAAATGTCAAAATCAAAGGGTAATGTTATTTCTCCACAAGAAATTTTGCAAACCTATGGAGCCGATGCATTGAGGTACTGGGCAGCATCTTCAAAACTTGGTGAAGACTTAGACTACCAAGAAAAAGATCTTGTTACAGGCAAGCGATTTATAACAAAAATACTTAATGTTGCTAATTTTATCTTTCCAAATATCAAATATCAAGAAAAAATGCCTAAATTACAAGAAACAGACCACTTATTTCTAACACAAATAAATTCCTTAATTAAATCAGCAACTTCTGTATTTCAAGATTATAATTACTCAAAGGCAAAATTAGAAACAGATCAATTTTTCTGGAAAATATTTGCAGATAACTACCTTGAAATTATTAAACATAGAATTTATAATGGAAAAGAACAAGAGAAAGCCTCTGCATCCTATACATTATACCAATCTTTCCTCACAATAATAAAACTTATCGCTCCATTTACTCCATATATAACCGAAGACATTTATCAAACCCACTTCGCAAAACATGAAAAAGACAAATCAATCCATCTCTCTGAATGGCCTTCTCAATTTAAAATAAAATCCTCTAAAGAAGATGAGATAATCTGGAGTAAAATGCTCGAAATAATAACTTTAGTAAGACAAAAAAAATCAGAAGCAAAAAAATCAATGAAATCTGAAATCCATCTTTTTCTAACTAAGGAAGATCAAGCGCTCTTAAAACCTGTGCTTAACGATCTAAAAGCAGTTTGCAATGCAAAAGAAATTAAAGAAGGAGATTTTAATGTCCAAGTTCTATGAACTAAGGGAAATAAAATAGATACCTTAATAAACATCTCAATCATTAACAATTTATGAAAGAAATTATATTTATTTCTAAAACTAAAAGAATAGGAAAATCAATAGTAGTCACTATACCGCAAGATATAGTAGAAAAAGAGAACTTAAATGAAAGAGAAATAATTGAGATTACAAGAATTAAAAAACTATAATTCATAATTTCACTTTAACCCTCAACCTTTATTAACCTTCTATTTTATCTTATATTTATGCCAGAAAAAATCATTTTTAAACCTATTTCAGATAAAGAAAGGCAGGAACTGGAAGAACTTGTAAGCTTATTGGGAAATATTAGGGGAAGTCACACCGAACTTGTTACTGTCTTAATTCCTGCAGGAACTAATATTCACCAGGTTTCAAACCAGTTAGCTGCAGAAGCAGGAACAGCAGAAAATATAAAGTCAAAAGCAACTAGGACTGCAGTAGTTTCCGCACTAGAAACAATAATTCGTGAGTTAAAGAATTATAAGCAAACTCCACCAAATGGTTTAGCTATTTTCTGTGGTAATGTTTCTGAGAAAGAAGGAGTTCAAGATATCAAATTATGGGCATACGAACCTCCCCGCCCACTTAATGTTAGACTCTATAGATGTGATAAAACTTTTCTTATTGATCCTCTTAAAGAAATTCTAGACGTCTCTGAAGTCTATGGTTTGCTTGTCATGGATAGAAGAGAAGCCACAATCGGTCTATTAGAAGGAAAACAAATTAAAGTCTTACGCACTTTAACTTCTGGAGTCCCAGGGAAAATAAGAGCAGGGGGACAAAGTGCAGCCAGATATGAACGTCTTACAGAAGGTTTTGCAAAAGAATTTTTCAAAAGAGTAGCTGATGCTATGAAAGAAATCTTTTTTAATATGCCAAAACTAAAAGGAATTCTTATTGGAGGTCCTATTCCAACAAAAGAAGAATTCCTAGAACAAGGAGAGTTAGTTACAAAACTTAAAAATATAGTTATAGCAATAAAAGATCTTGGATATACAGATGAACATGGCCTTAAACTTTTAGTTGAGGCATCAGAAGAAGACCTTGTTGAACAGGAATTAGTGAAAGAAAAGGTAATAATCAATAAATTCTTTGAAACTCTTGGAAAAAAAAGGGAAAAAGCAGTCTATGGTCTTGAAAAAACTCTCATCGCTCTAGAAAAAGGAGCAGTGGAAATGCTTTTAATCTCAAAAAAACTCGCTAAAGATGAAATAATTGACCTAGAAAAAAAGGCAGAAAACATCAGTGCAACCGTTTTCATTATCTCCACAGAAAATCAAGAAGGTAAACAATTCTTAAATCTCACTAAAGGTGTCGGGGCCATTTTGAGGTTTCAGATTGAATAAGAATAAATAACTTAATAATATTTATAATGGTGGTATAACAAATAATAATGAAAAATAGGATAGATTATAAATGGTATAATAAAAACTGGTTCAAGAAAATGGCTCCAGTTTACGATTACGTTGAATTTTTACTAATAAATTTGAGAAAAAAAGTTTCCAATAAGGTAAATAATCCAAATGCTAAAATACTTGACGTAGCGTGCGGCACTGGAAATCAATCAATCGCATTTGCAAAGAATGGATTTTCTGTGATTGGAATTGACCTTTCATCAGATATGTTAAAATATGCTAAGAAAAAAATAAAGAAAACTTATGATCTAAAGTTTGTTTGCTGTGATGCAACAAGAATTCCCTATAAGAAATCATCATTTGATATCTCTTCGATTTCTTTTGGATTACATGATATGCCTGAAGAAATTGGAATTAAAATTTTAAAAGAGATGAAAAGAACTACGAAGAAAAACGGTAATATCATCATAGTTGATTATTATACTCCAAGAGAAAGACTTGCTAGTCTATTAGGTCACAAAATTGTCAAAAT
>JACPLS010000031.1 GCA_016186375.1 Candidatus Pacearchaeota archaeon | reverse complement strand
AAATCAAGAATGGAAAGATATATTAAGCAGTGTGAGCCATGTTTAATGAAAGAAATATTCTAAAAGAGGACTCAAATAATTGAATACAGTCACGGATATTATATTAGAAGAACATATAAGCAATGCTCAATTATGGATAATTCCTTTGATTAGTATAGGTTTTTGGGAATTATCTATCACGAAACTGAGAAAACTTTCAGTTTTCGAAGCGATAAAGAATTGAAAATTCTTGAGGATTCTGAACAAATACAATACCAATTATCAGAATTTACGATATTTATGTTCCTCTTTATAAATTAACAAATTGTAAAGTTTACGTCCCAGGCTGGACTCGAACCAGCGACCCCTCGGTTTCTATAAAAATTGTAACAGCCGAATGCTCGTACCAACTGAGCTACTGGGACTTAATAATGCTTAAATAAAATGTTATTTAAATATTGCTATTAAAGTTTCTAAACGCATTTTAAGTTTTAAACCTTAAAATATAATTTCTCTTAGACGATAGAATTTTCTAAAATAATCTTACAATTGAAAAATTTGAAAAATTTCGCAAACATTTATAAAGAAAATAACATTTATCACATTGAGGTAAAAAATGGCAAAAAAGAGGAAATCTCGAAGTAAATCTTCTAGAAAAGCTTCAAGAAGATCTGGAAGAAGAAAGAAACGATAAAAATTCTTCTCAATATTTTATTTTTATTTTTCTATTTATAATCATCTATATCTCTTCTTTTCAGCATTCATTCTTTCCAGAAAGTGATAAACATTAGATTGTTTTGAGCCTCTTATCAAATTAGTTATGGCCGTTGTCGCTTCTTCAATTGTCTCCGCTGTTCCAATAATTCCAACTTCATTTCCCTTAATAATAAGATGAGTGTTTGAAATATTTTCTATTGTTCTTTTCGTTTTTCCTTCTGTTCCAATAATCCTAGCCCTTACATCTTCTAATTTTTTTCTCTTTGTAAAATCTTTTATATGTATTCTTCTGAATATGTTATGTTCATCCCTTAATGAAAGGGCTATTTTTGATGAAAATCCAAATTGAATTGCTTCAAGAACAATTCGTGCTTCATATTCATCAAATGAAGTTCCTTCTGTAGAAACTTCTTTTCCTTTTATCTTGATTTTCACTCCTAGTTCTCTCTCTAAATTATTTTTTTCCTTTCTAATTTCCGAAATTCTATCAAAAAACAAAGTTTCCATAATTTTAAAGAGAAAAGAGGGTTTTTTAATCTGATGGTTTTAAATTTCTCAACATCATAATATACACAACATAAAGTCTAAAATTATTTATATCAAAAAAATTTAATTATTTCAAATTTTTATTATTTAATTGAATGATAATCTTTGATTATTACAATCTGAAAATATACAATGTCAAAGTAACTTAAGAGCATAAGGAATATTTGCAATATGCCCAAAAGATCCTTCTGCTATAATACCTGCTTTAATCGCCAATTTCACAGATTCCCCCCCCACAATATTAAAAGTTGAATCTTCCACAATCTGCATTTTTAAGACTCTAAGAGCCTCTTCCTCACTTTCAATCTTCATGCCATTGTAAAAATTCTCTCTAACATCGAGTTGTTTTATTCCCTCTTCAAACTTCTTGCCTAACAATACAGAATCTGCAATTGCGACAACATTTCTATACGACCTATGAATCTTAATGTATATATCCATTGTGTAAATAAAGCTATAGAAAAGGTTATAAATTTATCGAAAGTTGATAGCTTATTCATTTATCTGCATATACACTTAAATGATAGTCATTTTAATTATCAGAGTAAATTCTATATTTTGTAAGTTCAGTTTTATACTTAAACAAAAAGATCATACGAATTATTGTAATTTTATTTGAATATTATTTGTAGCTCCTTATTTAAATGTAAAAAAAAGTCAATATTAATTAGCATAAAGATTTAACAAAAATAATACTTTATTTAAATCTTCATCTTAATCGGCGACTTGGCTCCGCAAGCCAGGCATTTCTTGAACTTGATACCTTTTTCTTCAACAATTTCGGTGTCTGGCTTTTTGCATTCTCCGCAAATAACAAATTCTTTTGAATAAGACACAATTTTTTCATTTACTTTGTCAGAACTAGCTTTAGTGTTTAAGATCAATCGATTATTTTCTATTTTACCAGAAGTGGCTAATTCTTTCTGTAAAAATTTTAACAAATGGTCTAATGGTCTTCTTAAATAATCAGATATCTGGGAAATATTTGTAATAATAGTATTTTTCCCCGATACAAAGCCTTGAACTTTCGGAATTTCAAAACGCTCGCTTGAAGCCTGTACAACTCTGACTTTCTGATAAGCTTTTTCTAGCAAAGATTCGTAAGATTCTGTCATAGTCTCTGGAGAAAAATAAGGTTTATAAGCTTTCTTTTCCTATTTTTTCTATGAACATAAAAAATGTACTGCTTGGAATTGCAATATTTCTCCTTACCCTATTTGTGGGAATATATGGAATTAATACATTATACGGAAAAGAACCAATGTACGACAATTATTGCAAAAATATCTTAAGTTCTTCTACATGCATAGAAGAAGGAGGAAAATGGGTAAATTATTCTTCTAATACGGAAGAAGTTGAGCCCAGATATGCTAAACCAATTCAAGCAGGAATAGAAAATGGATATTGTGAAATTTATTATGACAAATGTAATAAGGAATTTAATATAGCTCAAGAAAAATATAGAGTTAAAGTATTCTTTATTGCTCTCCCTCTCGGAATAATTATCATCGCTTTAGGAGCAATTTTCTTTGGTCTTGAAAGTGTTGGTGCAGGTCTAATGGCAGGAGGAGTCGGAATAATCATCTATGGTGTTTCTGGCTATTGGCAATATACAAAAGATTGGATAAGGTTCCTTATTTCTCTCGCAGGACTTATAATTGTAATTTGGCTTTCCTATTACGCTAATAGAAAATGGGGAAATAAGAAATAATTACTTACTTTTATAAAAACGTAATAATAACACTCAAATTATTTATTTAATCCAATATTATTTGGTCAAAAATAATTAATATACATCTTTAATATTTAGCAAGATTATTATTAAAAGGATACCTAGTCTGCAATTTATTAATTTGGTTCGTTAATTACATTTACTCTTAAATGTTTGTCATATTGAATTAAAGATTAAATTATATAATTGAAAAGTTTAGTTTACTATCTAAACAAAATGATTATACGAATTATTATAATTTTACTGGAATATTATTTGTAGCTCCCAATTTAGGTGTAACAAAAAAGCTATGATTAATTAGCATGTGTAATTAATATTTTAAATGTTCTTATAATAACTTTACCCCAGCCACCGCAATCTTCCAGGCCTTGGCTCAAAGGCAATGCCATCTTCCATTAACTTCTTTATCTCCTGGTTTATCAGTGTCGGAGCTTCTTTCAGTTCAAGAATAATCTTTTCTGTATCTATTCCTTCGTCCTTTTCAGACTCTTTTAACATATTTATTATTCTGTCCCTGACAGCATGCAATTTAGAAGGGTCTTGAATTACTGGTTGATCTGCTTCTACTTCTAATTTCCTCAATACAAGATTCAGAGAGTCTTTTTTCTTTATTATTTCAGGAGTAATATAAAATTCATTGTTCCAAAACTTTACAAGCCCTATTATCATCACGGTATCTCCTTGTTGTAAAGAACTAAATTTTTCAATTTCTTCTCCAAATACCTTTACCCTTATTTGCCCTGAACCATCATCAATAGTTATTGATGCAAACTTTCTCTCCCCTTCACTTATGAATTTTTCAACCACATTTGCAATTATATTTGCCCTGGATATCTGTTTTGTATCAATTTCCAAGAATTTTAATTTCTCTCCTTCAAAGACAGGTTTACCTCCTAGTAAAGAGCCAATTCTATATTTATAAGCAACATTCCTCTTTGGAATATTGCTTTGTATTTGACCAGATATTGAACCTTCAATTTTTGTATTGTCCATTTTATTTTTAAAATCTTATAGCTTTTAAGTATTCCTGTAATCAATTATATGACAAGTTTTGTTGATTATATTGCATAATTACCAGATTTTTCTATATTTTTTGTATAAACCCTTTCTTAGGTCTGAAAATATCTCCGGATTTGCTTAATTGGTTAAGGATATCCTCTAATTCAATTAAAGAAATTTTCCCCTCGAGAGATTTTTCCAATTCCTCAATGGGTATGAGTTTCCCTAGTTTAGATTCTAACTGAGAAATTACTTCCCTTACAACTATAATTTTGTTTCTCTTCCCTGCACTAATCCCTGAAGTAATTTTGTCAATATCGAATGATTTTGTTTCTTCATCGTACCCAACCTGTGTCAGTGAAAATTTAAGTAATTCTATTGCTTTTCTGGCATCATCTTTTCCAACTTCTTTTTTTAAATGTAATTTTGCATAAGCTTCTGATAAACGGATTATTCCCTCCAACTGCCTAGCTGTAATAGGTATTGGTTTTACTGCAGAATCTCCACTAACTGACTGATTCCTAAGGCCAACATAAAAATCCTTAATTACCTCTATTGCTTCTTCTGTAAGTTTAGGTTTTATTTTCTGTTTTGCATAAGAAATAAATTTGCGTAATAACTTCGGATCAACAATATCTCTTATAACTTCTTGCTTATGTTCTTCAAGAACATGAGATGCAATCGCCTCATCCTGTTTCCTATTAGGAATATCTTTAATAACAAAAATAACATCGAAACGGCTTAATAAAGCAGGAGATATATCTATTTGTTGCGGAATTGGTGTATATGGTCCTGCAGCCAAAACAGTCGTCTCTGCACGTAGAGTTGCGTGAATATTTGCCTTAGAGATCGTCACACATTGCTGTTCAAGTGCCTCGTGCATCGCACTCCTATCCTGTTCATTCATTTTCTCTATTTCATCAATTGCAACAAATCCCTTATTTGACAAAACCATTGCTCCTGCTTCAAGAGACCATCCTCTTAAAAACTCATCTTTAACAACCGCAGCTGTAATTCCTGCTGCTGTAGCTGCCTTCCCAGAAACATAACGGCCTTTTGGTGCTATTGTTCCTGTGAATTTTAATAAGACAGATTTTGCTACTCCGGGATCTCCAACAAGAAGGATGTGAATATCTCCTCTTGTTGACCCTCCATCTGACTTCTTCTTTTTTACACCTCCAAAAAGCTGTAATAGAACAGCCTCTTTAATCTTATCAAAGCCATAAATGCTTGGTGCCATGCTTTGTGATAACCTCTTATAAATATTAGGATCAACTGATAATTCTAAAATCTGTTCCAATTCCTCATCATTAATACTTAAATCCTCAAAGCTCTCTTCTAAAGGGTTAACATTATTAGCTTCTAAAGCTATGTCAAAACGAGTTGAAATTGCTCCTGTTTGTAATGGAACTGGAACTTCTTTTAATATTCCATAAACTCTGATTTTAGAGCCGGGAGTTGTCTTTTCTTCCATTTTTGGTTCAACTAAATCTTCCTGTAAAAAAACATTGATGCGTCTCGGTTGCTCCCCTCCTTCTAAAGAATCCGGAGATTCTTCAATTACTAACCTTTGTGTGTCAACCATTTCCTTTGATAAAAGTTTAAAAGAAGATTTCCATCCGCATGTACAACGTGCTGGTTCTCTAAATTTCTTATCAATCTGTAAAACAGAAAGTGTTGCTCCACAATTTGGGCATTCAAATTTAGCGTTAACAACTTGTGGTCTGACATCTGAAGCCTGTCTTACTATACCTTCTATCCAAAGTAATTGGTCTAAATGTTTTGCTCTAATATCTCTGATCTTTAATTTAGAAGAAGCAGGAAGTTCCAAAAGACGAATCCTAGGAGAGACTTTGACTAAACCTATATCATCCAAAGCATTTTCCAAAACACCCAAAGAGGTAGTAGGTGATTCTATAATACTTTCAGAAAGAACTGGGGAAAATTCAGAAATCTGCTGAAAACTTAGAAACACAACTTTTTCACCTTGACGAATTGATTTACCTATCTCCTTCTTGTGATAATCAAAAAAATTCTTTGCCTCTAATAAAAGGTCTTCCTGCTTTTTTTTCTTAATTAATTGAACTTCCATAATTGAACATATAAAAAGAGATTTATATTGTTTATTGTAATAAAAACACCTTATATATTTAAGTTATCATTGGAGGGTGTAAATCTTTTTTCTCTTAATCAGATAAATATTAATATAAAGAAGTTTATTGATATTGAATATGAATAAATCAGATATGGAGATTAAGAAATTTAGAATTTATGATATTAAGTACCAAAGTAATTTTGGCATTATAATTGCAAAAACTCAATGTAGATGTATTTTTTATAGAGAGCAGTATTATCAATTTGCTTTTCAATATAATAATTCACTTCAGCTTGAAGTCTTGTTAAGTCCAATTAATAGAGCAACAATTTTAGAAAACAAAGAAGTTAATTCCTCTAAAATAAACTCTCTAGAATATGCTCTTCTTAATGCCTTAGCAAGAAGAAAAAAAACACTAGAATTAAGATTACCAATAACTTTTACAGAATAATAATCAAATCCTTTCCAATATCCTGGCATCTATATTTTCTTTCTTACAAAGCTCAACAAACCTTAGTGCATCCTCCATAGTCCCAACAACCCCCGAGCCATAATGCATAGGTATTGCAACATCCGGTTTCAACATAATTGCAACTTCGGCTGCTTCTTCTGAAGTCATAACATAAGTTCCAGAAACAGGTAAAAGAACTATAAACTTATTTCCATGTTTCCCATATCCAGTTAATTTTTGCATTTCAGGAATTTTATCACTGTCCCCAGAATGGTATATAACTACATTTCCTATCTTTAATAAAAAACCAAACCATCCTTCTGATTTTTGGTGAAAATTCTTATTTAAATTATATGCAGGTACACTTTGCACTTTTATGTTTTTTGTGAACTCTATTTCATCTCCTACTTCAATAACTTGCATCTCTATTCCTTCAACACGTGTGATTTTACTTTGTGCATCAGCTGGCACAACTATTCCTGTTCCTTTTTGAGAAATCTTCTCTATATCTTTAATGCTACAATGATCATAATGGCTATGAGTTATTAATATATAATCAACTTTTCCAATATTTTCAGACAAATTATAAGGGTCAATTGCAATTCTTTTTTCTCTTCCAACAACACCATTAGGTACACTAATTAAAAAACCTGAATGACCTAAAAAATCCAATTTAACTCCTTCAATTTCCATAATTATATCTCGCGTTCTCATTTTATAAGTTTAATTGTTCTTAAATTACTTTTCTAAGACTGGATTTAGTCAAGTTATGGTAGATTATTTTCAACTAAACTTATCAAAATCGTTTCCAATTCTCCTTATAGTTTACTCAAGACAAGCAAAGATTGAGAAACGTGAAGAACTAAAAATGTTTGAAAATAAGTATAAAGAATGCAAGAAGAAGACATCGGCCTTCATTATGAATCATCTTAACAACAGAAGGAAGCAATAAAGTCAATAGATTAGATTTATAATCTACAGTTTAGAGGTAATAACATGGAAAACAAAAATGTCGGATGGATAATGATTGGTATTTCAATATTAATTGTATTGTTTGTATTCTTATTTAACAATACATTAATGGAATCTGTAAAAAATAGCTGTTTTATTCAACATGGAGACGTAAATAATATCACAATACCTCAACCTTCTTCGCAATACTCAACATCTTGCTTTCCTGCAAAATATCACATGTGACTTGCATCCCAACAGGAATCATTTCTTTCCCTTCCTGAATTATTCCAATGGGAATTGAAATAGCGCAAATTCCTGCAAGATTTGCAGGAATTGTTAATGCATCAGCAGCATAAACTTCTTCAGGTTTCATCTTTAATCCCTCCCCAATTTTCCAGGGCAATGAAGGAACAGTAGGCATTATAAGGCAATCAATTTTCTTAAATGCATTAGAAAATTCCCCTTTAATTATTTCTTTAATTTCCAATGCTTTTTTATAATATCTTCC
>JACPLS010000108.1 GCA_016186375.1 Candidatus Pacearchaeota archaeon | reverse complement strand
AATAAGCCACCGTGAACAGAAAGGAAGAGTATTATATTCACTTTTGATGAAAGTTAGAACTTCTCTCGCGAAAGAATCCCTTACGTTTCCTTTTTTTTGGAAGGAATATATTCCAGAAGGCTTTCCATCCCTAACTGATCCAAGACCCAGGGTTGCAAAAGGTTCTACTGCATATAAGCCTTCTTTCAGAGGTAAGATTTGAGAATTATCAAAATTAGGTATTGTAACACCTGCATGAAGATTCCATGGTTCTATGGAATGGCCGGAGAGGTTTGTGACAGGATGGAAACCTGATTTTTTTATTGTATTTTCAATTATTTTTCCTATTTCATTAAAAGAAATTGAAAATTTAATTAATTGAACTGCGGAATTTAGAGCATTCTCTGCTGCAGAAATAAGGGCTTTATTTTCTTCATTTTGCTCAAGATCTAGTGATATCGCTGTATCTGCTACATATCCATTAATGTGCACTCCTATATCTACTTTTATCAGCCCTTGCGCGATGGAAGAATCATTGAATGAAGGAGTTGAATGAGCAGCTACTTCATTTATTGACAAATTTATGGGAAATGCTGGTTTAGCTCCCAGCTCTATGATCTTTGATTCTAATTTTTCGGCTAATTCAAGAAGTGGCATAGTTGATTTTATGAAAGTTTTTGCAAAATCCACAACCTGTTTTGCTATTTTACCTGCCTTAACTAATTTTTCTATTTCTTCTTTATTCATGTTTTAATGAGATAAGGAGGATTTAAAAATGTAATACATAACACGAAAAATGGATAATTGAACATTGATTTTATGTTATACTTAATAAATCATCTGTGTCTACGTTTGATTATTCGATTCCGATACAATATATATTTTCACTACTTTTTAAAATTAAAAAATAAGAAAGTGTTAGCAAAAGTTTTATTAGCCATATTACAATCTAATTATATGGTTATAATGAGTTTAGATTATCGTGACAAGAGAAAAGAAACAATTATTGTGAATTATTCAACAACTAAAGAGGAATATCATCCCTCATTCAATTCTTTTAGGTCTGATACTGCTAACTATATAAAAAGAGGGCCGAAAAAGAGCAGAATAACTATTGACAAGCGCGCTGGAGTGTCAAGAAGAATAAGGAATTTAGATATTGTAGTTGAAGAATGTTTAAAAATTGAGTTTATTAATTGATTTTTAAGTTGAAAAGTAAAATAAGTTGATAAATGATAAAAATGATTAAATATTTATATATCATTTTAAGAATATGGTGATATGGTATCTTTAAGATATGCTTTATGGGAAAACAAAGAAGGAAATTTATACTATGTTTTTATTGGTTGTGAAATGGTAGCTAAGATTGTCCCTCATGATTTGCCTACTTATTTTGACTCATTTAGAAAAATTAATGATAAATTTAAAAAAGGAAAACTAGAAGAGTATGAAAGAACAGATTTAATTAGAAAAGTTAATAGTACTCTAAATCAAAGTGATTTAATTGGAATGTTAGAAATAGCGTTAAATAGTGATAAATTTAGTTCTGAAGAAGCCAATATTTTTCTAGAAAATGTATTAGCGGAGTAAAAAATATTTTACCGCAATTAAGTTTATTACTTGAACTTTAAAAATAAGTAGGTTTTAAATAGCTTCATCCCAAGCAAAAATTACAATGTCATTAAGATATAAGTTGTTAGAATGTGGTAATGGGAGTTATGAGGTTATTGTATTGGGGAAAAAGATAGCGAGAGTTATACCAGGAAACATAATATCTTGTCTTAGTGCACAAAGGAAAGTTATGGAACAATTTAGAGCTTATAGTTTGGATGAAGGGGAAGTAAGAAATTTAATGTCTGAAATTTATGAAACAATGGATGATGTTCAGCTTTTAAAATTTTATAAAACTTTACAAAAGAGTAGATGGAGAAAATCTAAAGTATCTAGGACTTTATTAGAATCAATTTTCATGGAGTAATATCATTTCTTAATTCTTCTATCTTTTGGAACATGATTTATAATCCTATCACCAGATGACTTACCACAACCAAGGAAATCTGAATTATATTTTATAACTTTTATTCCTTTATCAGTATTTATTGACACATCTCTACCCCTGATCCATTCTATTAATTGAGCCTTATTAATATCAATTATATTATTTTTGATTTGATTTTTAAGAATATGTGTTGCATCAAAACTTAATCTTAGTTCTGAATGTGTTTCTTTTCTTAATAAATAAATGCCAATACTTTCTATGTTTAGAATTTGGGAAATTTTAGAGATTTCTTCTTTGCTTAAATGTCCGGAAAAAGCACGAATTTTCTCTTTTCCTGATTCAAGGAGGAGATATGGAAGATTTTCTATACCAAATTGTTCGTTAAGTTGTTCTGTTATGATTCTCTTTTCCGGTGATTTTATAAAACGAAGGTTCATATTTTTCTATTTTTTATCTCCTTTGTTAAATAGATAATTAATAAAAAAGAAAATATAATAAGACCTATTCCAGTATAAATTCCTGCTTCTTGTGTAATAAGATGTTCAATTCCATCAATGATCATTAATAAGGAATATCCGTAACTTATTAAATATGCCCATTTTTTCTTCTTTGAAAATGCATAAATAAGACTAATTGGAATAATAAGAAGAATTATGTTTATAAAAAGAAAAAGATAAGTATTTTTATAGGAAGTAATAATAAAAGAAGCCATTCCAAATATTTCTTCTAAAAGATGTAATATGTGAAGTATGATTAATGATAAATAAATTATCATTAATTTTGTAAGTTTCATTTCATTTCCTCCAAAAGTGTAAGTTTAGAGACAAAAAAGCCTTCACTATCATTGTCATGCGGGTAAATGCGACAGCATTTTAAGGTCTCATTTGAATATTTGTCTCCATACCAGGATATTACACCTTGCCTGCAATTAAGTGGGAGAGAGAGGGTTTCTATTTTGACAGGAAAGTTTTTTAGCGCAAAATCAATAACAGACTCATTTTCTTCCGGGGAATGTGTACAAGTGCTATAAACTAAAGTTCCTTTGGGTTTTAGGCACTTTAAAGCGAATGCAATAAACTTTTTTTGTTGGCGTGATAATTTATGAACTATATTCTCGTTCCACATTTCAAATGTTTTTGGGCTGGAACGAAGAGTGCCTTCTCCAGAACATGGCACATCTAGAAGTATTTTATCAAATCGCAATTGAGTTTTTGAAATTCTTGAACAAATATTTATTGCATCATTTCTGGTAATTATACAGTTTGTTACTCCGCATCGCTCTAAATTTGAGGAAAGAATCATTATTCTATCTAGTTTAAAATCGTTTGCTATTAATGTTCCAGAATTTTGCATTCCTGCAACTATTTGAGTTGTTTTTGAGCCAGGAGATGCACAGAGGTCAAGGATAAATTCATTTGGTTTAGGATTGAGTGCTAGGACCGACATCATGCTTGAAATTTCTTGGATATAATAGTAGCCGAGTAAATGTTCTATTGCATTTCCTAGTTCACCTGGTTTTAAATCTGAATTTATTAACATAATTTCATGATGTTCTGGAAATGGCTGGGAAACTATCCATTTTTTAGAAAGCCTTTCGAAAAGGATTGATGGAGAAATTTTTAATGTATTACATCTTATAAAATTTCTTGGAGGTTTGTGGATAATTTCATTGAAATTTTCGAAGTCTTCATCATTTGATAATAATTTATGCATTCTTTCTATGAATTTAGGTTTAAGTTCTGGTTTCATAAATAATAAGAGGAATAAAGGGTTTTAAACTTTGAGTGTTTTAGGAAATTATTCCTTGAATAACTTTTCCTGCTATTTTTACTTTTTTAAATAAATCATAAATTACATTGCCAGTTGTTGATGTAGTTGAGGGACATTGCCCTGAACCATTTACTAGAGAACATGGGCCATTTGGACAGGAGTAAGTTTTATAATTTGCATTACCAAAATCATCACAATAAGATTCATATGTGTAATTATATAACTGATTTCCACAAAAATCTTTAATAGTAGATGTTGAAGTTGTAACTTGTCCTCCAGTGAAATAATCAATACCTCCATCGGAATCAACACAAATTGGGAAATAGTCTGTACACTTTCCTTCGTTGCAGGCACAATTGGTATTGTAAGCTTCCATTATTCTCCCATAATCATCACAATAGTATTCTACTAAAACTGGTCCAGTTGAGATTTCTGAACAATGATCTGTTCTTGTAGAATTTGCGAAAGTTATAGATCCTTTCACATTCCAGTTTTTTCCTCCATCGGAATCAACACAAACATCATTTTGTTTTTTACAAGCATAGGCAAAATAAGGACAGCCATAAGGACAATTGTAAGTTTTACTTGCAATAGAATTAGAAGCATTGCAATACCATTCAGTTAAATTATAATTATCACCCCAACATAAATCTGTTTTGTTAATGCTTCCCAACTTGGTTGAGCCAGATATATAATATTCAATACCTCCATCACTGTCTGTACAAGATAAAGAGGTTGTATTGCTTGATGGTGCAGATGTGCACGAACCATCACTACATGTACAATTATAGTTTATGTTTTTAATTTCTGTTTGATTATAACAATATGATTCTCTTAATATGTTATTATTTACACATACATCATACCACCAAGAATTTCTTGTTGATGCAGTTCCTTTTATAATATAATTTATTCCGCCATCTGTATCAGTGCAAGAATTATTTATTGATGAAGTGTTAGTAGGAGATGATGTGTTATTTGAAATTGTGGTATTTTTTGGATAAGTAGTTGTATTTTGTGTATAATTTTGAGTTATATTCTGTGAAAAGTTTAAAGATGTTGAAGTGTTTGTAGGAGAAGTGATATTTGTTGAAGATGTTGTATTCTGAGTTATGTTTGTAGATGTTGTTATGTTTGTAGATGTTGTTTGTAGATGTTGTTATGTTTGTAGATGTTGTTATGTTTGTAGATGTTGTTATGTTTGTAGATGTTGTTATGTTTGTAGATGTTGTTATGTTTGTAGATGTTGTTATGTTAGTCGTTGTAGTTGTATTTTTTGTAATATCTTGAGTTTTATTCTGAGTTTGATTTTCAGTTTCATTTTGTTGAGGAGGAATTTGAGGGATTTGCGTTTCATTATTAGAAATATTCAATGGAAGAGGATTCACAATTAAATTAAAAACAGAGTCTTTGGTTTTATCATCTCCTGAAGCAGAGATAATAATTGGATAAGTGTTGGAAGGAGTTGTTGTATAAGTTCTGACGATAAAATCAGATGAAAAAGTAGGAGTACCGGAAGAAGGAGTGAAAACGCATATCGAGTCTGGGGGACAATTTTTATATGTTAATGTGATTGGTTGTGATAATCCTCCTAAAAAGGATGTTTTTATTGTTGTTGAAGTTGATTCTCCTTGAGTAATAGATTTATCTAATGGTGATATGAAAACAGAAAAATCGAACGGAGTGAAAGTTGCTTCTGTAATTAAATAATCAATGTAGCATGTAGGATTGTTAGGTTTACCTTCTTGTATGCAAATGGTTTTTATTATTAAGTTTTCATTATCTAAATTTTCTGCTGTCCAATTGAGATCCGAAGTTAAATCAATAATATATGTTTTCTCTTTTATATTGCCGCCTATTTTATGTGAAGGTTCATAAGATAGACCTCCATTTCCACTTACTTGTATTTCAAGATATCCACTTCTTTTATCGGAATAGAAATCTAGTTTTAGAGTAACTTTATTTATCTTGCTTGTAGTAGGGATAACAATATTAAAGTTTTTCCAAAATTCTTGAAGTGCAGAATTTTGTATTGTAATTGATGCTTGTGAAGAATCTTTTACAAATGCACTAGGACAGGAAATCCATTCTCCTGAACATGAAGAGGGCTGTTGAGATATAATAATTGTTTTTGATTGAAGGGAATTTTTGTAGACCCACAGTGTAGATATTATTAGAATTAATGATAAACATATAAGGAGGAGATATAATAATTTTTTATTATATTTTGATTTTGATTTTTTATGTGCCATTTTATTTATTGAAGATTATATTAAAACATATAGATTTAAATGAAGGAAAAGTGATGTTAGATAGGATGGTGTAAGTAATTGAATTTCTGAATGAATAAACTTTATTGTTTAAGTTTTGCATGTTTATCAAGCTCTTATTTATTCTTTTACAGAGGAAAATGTTTATTATAAATGTATCTTTTTCGAGTTATTATTTTTTTTTGGGAATTTATTTAAAAAATAAATAGCCATAATTATAAGTGAGGCGCGAAGCGCCGAACCGCGCCGGCACTTATAATTTTTAATTAAATTAAGGTTTGAGAAGGGCGGTTAAGGGTGCTTAGACGAAATCTCTCACTAGTCTATCAGTTTCCCGTCAACAAAACGCATTAAAATATGCAATTCACATAATTGATTTCTCATTCCGTTTACACATCTTCAAAAATAAATACGCCGTTCGGTATATAATCTTGTTTAAACGCAATTTCTAAAATATATGATGGCTTGTTCTTTAATCTCTGCCTGGACGGTGAATTTATTAATCACAATAATCCTTAAAAAGGAGTATCCTTTTAAAAAAATATGGCTAAATTACTCCATCTTGCATTGGTAAGAAGTCACGATAGATCTCAGCATAGCTTGGGAGTAATTTATAATCCGATAGAAAGACGTACTAATGAAATAAATCCTGTAAATAAATGGTTTGAAGGTTATAATTATGAAAGGGTTTCTTTTGAATTTGTTCAAATTAGAACAGAAATGAACCCTGCCGAATTACGTGCGAAATTTGGAGTATGGGGATCAAGTTTGGTTAATGAAGGTAGTCCGTTAGCTATATTTCATATAGATCAAGATGGGGCGGGGTTATTATTGCAAGATTTAACATATCATCCAGAAAGGTACACTTTTAAAATACCTTCAAGTTTAGCGATGTCCTCCACCCAACAATTATCCAATCGTTAGTTCAAATAACAAACAGCAATTACGCCCAAACTCAAATTTTTAGTGAATTTTACTAACCCTTGGAGATTCGTGCTCATCTCGAGCCTTACAGGTCTTTTAACCGCTATTGAACGGCGACTTTATCTCGCAAATCATCTCCCAAGGATATTTCTTGAATTTTTTATCTTTATTTCCATAAAGTGCGACAACGAAATTTCTTGAATGGTATTTTTCTTTGAAAAAGTTCAATGAACTTGTGATTGACTGTTGAAAGTTTAATTTTACCTCTATAGCTATCATCTTACCTTTCAAAACTATAAAATCTATTTCTTGTTTGTTAGTCGTTCTCCAGAAGTTTAATTCCGCCTCGTTTTTAAGTAGCTCAGAAAAAATTGAATTCTCAAGAGAACTGCCAATTATGGTTTTTGGAAAGTTTTTCAGATGTAAAAGGTGCATTAATCCTGTGTCTATAAAAAATATTTTTGGGTTTTTTGTAAGCTCGCTTCTAATATTTTTGTGATAGGGCCGAACTAGTTTTATTATATATGTTGCCTCAAGCAGAAATATCCATTCTTTGATAGTCTTTTGATCTATCCCCAGAGTATTAGACAATTCTACAACATTCAGGAGATTTCCGGATTGAGATGCAAGTATTACTACGAGGCGGTTGAATGATTCGATATTCCTTATATTCCCTAAATCTCGGATATCCTTTTTTATGTAGGTAGAGATTATCTGAGAGAGCATCAGTTTTTTATTTTCTTCATTCTTTTCCAGAACAATCTTTGGATATCCTCCAAATGAATTATATTCCTCAAATAATCCGATTAATTCAGTATTTATTTCGGAAGGGTTCTCTTTTTTCAAAATATATTTTTTGCCCTTAAATTCCAAAAATTCTTCAAAGTCAAGTGGAAACAGTTCGAAATTAATAGTTCTACCAACAAGAGACTCTTTAAATTTTCTTTTAATATCGAAAGATGAAGATCCTGAAACAATTAATTTTATGTTTTCATAATGGTCATGGAATATTTTTAAAAAGTTTGATGGTTTTTTTAGGTATTGTATCTCATCTATCAGCAGAATTATTCTTTCTTTAGCATTTAGTCCCTTGCCGATTAAAAATTTAAAGACTGCTTCAGGCCCCTTGTTGCAAAGATCTAGATACTCAAGGTTTTCCAAATCCATATAAAAGTAGTTTTCATTAATATGATGATTTATAAAATATCTTATCAGCGAGCTTTTGCCTACTTGTCTTGCTCCGTGAATTACAATTATATCCCTTGTTTTTAGAAGGGGAAGTATTTTACTGATTAATTTTCTATTATATATTAGTTCCATTATACTCCTATTTTAATATAATGAGTTTATAAATCTTTCTATCTTGATTCTATTAAGTTTAAACATTTTCAAAAACGAATACACTATTCGGAGTATAATATTGTTTAAGCGAAATTGTCAAGAAGTAAATGATATCAGAAGTTGTTCACTCATTAAATAGTCGCGTTAATAAAAATAGGGTTCGGCTCAGAGTCGCTTTCAGCGACAGATTGTCATACATTTGGCAAAAAGTCAGATATTGAAAACAGACTTTATCTTGTTAGATATTTTCTTCCTAAGTCTGTAATCTCATAAACATAAATTGGTGCTAGCATAGAAGGTCTAAATATCGGGTGCCAATTACGAAGAGTATTTTTTAGCGATATCAATTTTTGATCTCTAAGTGCAAAAAAAGTTTTAATATCTACTGCTTCTGATTCTTGTTTTTCTTTAGATGTTAACATTAGCACGCCACTTTGCATCGGAGCATAGTCGCAAGTAACACCCCTTGCTAGATTTTCAAGGATGTGCTTCATCTTTTGTTCGTCTTCTTTCATTTCAGAATATAAATCCTGACTTTATAAATATTTGCTTTTGTAACTACTATTAAGATACATTTATAAAATTCCTCGCCGATCTCCACGAAAAACAATAGTTGAGCAAGTTAAAAAGCAACCGCGCCATGGAACAGATTATGAACAAATTACAACTCTTGAGGCTATTTATTCGCTTACGCTCTCTTAAAAGGAGTCAGTGAATTTCTCGTAAGCGGAAAATGTTTCACTTTGTCAAGAGGATTTATAAACTATAGAATATCTATAGAAAAATGGAAAACCAGATAACTACTATTCAAATAAGAGAAAACATTAAAAAAGCCTTGGATAGAATGAAAGAAAGATCTAATGAAAGTTATGAAGAAGTAATTATTAATCTTTTAAGAGAAAAAGAGAAAAATAAGAGAGAACAGAAAGAACTTTTGATAGAAGGATATGAAGAAATGGCTAAAGAGAATTTGAAAATAACAAAAGAGTTTGAGGTTTTAGAAGACTTAGATGATTGGGAGTGGTAGATGGAGATAAAAAGAGGAGACGTGCTTTTAGTAAATCTTAAACCAATTATTGGAAGTGAACAAGGAGGGATAAGACCTGTTTTAATAATACAAAATGATATAGGTAACAAATATTCTCCAGTTGTCATAGTTGCAGCAATAACTTCTAAAATAAGCAAAGAGTATCCTACAAATGTATTTCTTTCAAGAAAAGATTCAAAATTAGATAAAGACTCTGTAGTTTTATTGAATCAAATAAGAACAATCGACAAAGGAAGAATAATTAAAAAAATTTCTTCATTAGACACGGAGCTAATGAGAAAAATTGATTTAGCTCTCAAGGTTAGCCTTGATTTAAGTTAGCTAATTCAGAGTCTAATCTCGTTTAAATGTAATTGACAGAAACAAAAGAAACGGATTTATGATTTGCATTCCCCTGACCACATGCCCCAGATTGGAGAGGGCACTTGGAAACATTTTAATAAACAAACTTCTAAGATTGAATATGGAAGAAAACCTAAAAAAACATCTAGACCAATTTTCAGATAAATGGAGAAATAAGATAGAAATTGAGGAAAATAACTTAGATGCCACCGAATGTTTTTATGCCGTCCGCAAGAAAACTTACAGCTTTTTAAGCTGTAGATGAATTGCGGCAAAGTTTTTCTATCTGAATTACTT
>JACPLS010000096.1 GCA_016186375.1 Candidatus Pacearchaeota archaeon | reverse complement strand
TTCAAAAAGATATACGAAAGTTCAAGGATAGAGAATTTTCATGCAGGAATCGTGTCTTGCAGGGAGATGCGGCGCTTCTTTATCCGAGAACAATTTTCTTAGGCGGAACAATCTGTCTTTGCTCGCCTAATCGGAGATACTATAACAGGAGAAAAGTTTAAATAATAGTCATACTTTAGGTATGACATGGTAGAACTTAAAGTTAAACTAGGACAAAAAGGACAACTAGTAATTCCAAAAATTTTTAGAGATAACTATAAAATGTATCCAATGGGAGAAGTTGTAGTTATAGCAAAAGAAGAAGGAGTTTTGATAAAGAAGCAAGATAATGACATAGTTGAGAAATTGAAAGAGATTGCAATAAAAGTGAATATGAAAGAGAGACTTAATCAAAAATCCTTGAGAAGATTAAGAGAAGAACAATATGAAGAAAGAGCAAAAAGAGCAGGAATTGTTTTTAAAGAATAATGAAGCTTACATTGATGCTAATCTTTTTATTTATGCTTCAACTGATTTGAAAAAAGAGGGAGACAACGCAAGAAAGATTATAGATTTAATTAAAAAAAAAGAAATCAGTATTTTCACCGCTACTTTAACAATAGATGAGATATTGTGGGCTATACAAAAAAAGAAAAATAAGGAAACAGCTTATCAATTAGCACTGTTAATATTGGAAATGCCTCAATTGAAATTTATCCCTGTTGATATAGAAATAATAAGAAGTTCAATTAATATTTATAAAAAAGAGAATTTACACCCGAGAGATGCAATCCATTTAGCAGCTATGCAATCTAAGAATATTAAGGCAATAATAAGTTCTGATCCTGATTTTGATAAAATAAAAGATATAAAGAGAATTGATTTTGTTTATTGGGATTGAGATGAGGATTTGTAGAGTTGGACAATAATAAAAAGAAAGATAGTTATGCAGTTTTCGCAAAGTCTTTTTCTAAAAAAGTGAAGGAGTTTGAAGGCAAAAAAGTTTATTGCTTTGACTTGAAAGATTTAGAGAAGGTATTGAAAGAGAAGAGAAAATAATGAAAAGTTATTTTAGATTTGTATATACTCTGTTTTCAATTGTTTGAAAGAGACATGAGTGAAAGTTTTAACTATGCCTTTCAACGAACCAATTCTTTTAATTAGTGAATAATATTCATCTTGATCTTTAACTCTTATTTTAATTATCATTTCGTAATCTCCGGTTATAACATCTACACTTTCTATTTCATTAAACTTTGCTAATTCTAATCCTACACGTTCTGGAATTCCATATTCTTCTGGAGAAAGTTTTACTAGAACATAACTACAAAAACCTTTACCAATCTTTTGATAATTGAATACGGCTTTATAGGCTTTAATTACACCTTCTTTTTCCAATTTTTTTATATTGTAATGAATTGTAGTAGACGGTTCTTTAAGCTTTTTGGCTATTTGAGAAATCAATGGCGTGCAATTACCTTCTTTAAGTAATTCTATGAGTTTTGGTTCTATATTTTTCATAAATTGAATAATATTCGATTATTTATATACTTTTCGGTTATTAATTGAATTATAATCAATAATAATTATAAAGGAATAATAATTATATTAAATATGAAATTCAAGATATTTAACAAGAAAACAAAAAGATTAGCATTAATGCTAAGTCTTGCTGGATTAGACGGAAGTGTAGCTCTTGCTGCGCTTCAAGGTTTCTTTAAAGTAGAAAATTTTGCTTTTTTAGCATTACTTTTTATGGTAGGACCAGGAGCTTTAATAACAGCTTCATACCTTGATGGTCCTGTAAGAGAAAGAATGTTTAGTGCACTTTTAGCAGGAACCTTTGCTACTTTAATAATTGTTTTTGCTGCGGGAATTGGTCCCAAATTATTACAATTTGTGAATGTTAATATTATTAGAATTGTTGGGGCATTTGCAATTGGTGCGATTGCATTGCTTATTGCAGGAATTAAAATTCCTGAAAATTCTCCTTTTATAATTATGCTTATCGGGCTTATTGCAAGCTTGATATGGAGGTAAGATGATTAGTGAATTAAAAAGCAATATATGGAATGAGAATATTAGGATAGCCAAATATGTTTATGAAACTCTTAGATCGCGATATGAAAAAGAACCGGATAATAGAAGGTTATTTAGAGACTCTGACGAATTAGGAGGATTAATTGAAAGAACTATAGAAATGATAGATTTTATTAATAATCCTGATAAACTTCACCAACACTTTATGCACGAGTGCGAAGCTACAAGGTTAGCAGAAGAGTTTGTTGACAGATTATACTTCGAGGCAGAATTAATGGCGGAACTTCATAAGATTAATTGGTATTCACTAAAATTAAATGGAGTGAGATAACATGACAAACACAAAAAATATTGAAGGAATAGTGCAAAACTCATTTGTAGCTAGGACTCTTATTGACAAGAGAGTGTATACTTATATTCAACTTTCAGAGAGGATTTTTGCTATTAGGGATTGCTCTCTCCGCATTGATCCTGGAGAAAATATCCTATTAACACTTGGAGAAGATGAATTTGGGTTTTATGTAAGAAAAGCTGAAATAAAGATGTCAAATGATAAATATAGGATAATTTACTCAGATGACGCCATACAGGCATGCAACGAGACAATAACTTTATCAATAAGTTTACAGAGGCAATATCATGACTAAGTCACAATTTACCTCGGATAGAATAAGAGAACTTTATTTCGGGTATAAAGAAGCCTTGGGCAGACAACCTACAAAAGCAGAATTTGAGCATCTATATCCTGGCGCAATGCAGGCTGTTAAAAGAGGCAAATATAGCACAGAAATCAAGACATGGAATCAGTTTAAAAATAGCTTGGGAGAAGAAACTATAGTTGGAAACTCTCTTTCTATTTATACTCCTGAAAAGGTAAAAAGAATATTCCTTGAATTAGAAGAAATGCTTCATAGAACGCCAACACAGGATGAATTTGATGAATTTTGTAGTGGAGCTTTGAAAAGGATTAAGAGGGGGTGTTATGATCCTAAAATTAAAAGCTGGAACCAATTTTTAACAGGTATGGGAGAGGAAATTGCACGTTCACGATGGACACTTTCAAATATTGTAAGAGCTTATAATACATTACAAAGGGAACTTGGTAGACAGCCAAATATGAAAGAATTTAAAAATAAATTTGGCGGAGCTTTAAATGCAATTGTGGAAGGTAGATATGATCCAGAGGTTTTTTCCTGGAGAGATTTTATCAGAAGAATAGGAGGAAAACACAAGAAAGGAGGTGTTAAATCAAAATATACAACGCCTATAGATATTGAAAATGCATATTTTAAAGTAAAAAGAAGCTTGGGCAGAATGCCCAAATCTGCTGAATTTGAATCAGAACACAGCAACGCATTAAAAATGATTAAAAACGGCCGCTATGACCCAACTATCAAAACGTGGAATCAATTTTTAATGAGTTTAGGAGAGAAAAGTAATAAAAAGTAATCACCTCTTTTCTCTTTGAGTTTAAATCTGACTGAATTTTCACTACGGACACAAGACCTATATTTATGCTCTTCTTTCATCAGAAATAGCGAGTCTTGTTCAAATGCGGCACAGAGCGCCTCTAAAATGCCTTCTTTTGTATTAAGCGCGAGGTCAGTGTTTGTGCAAAAAATAAGCACAAATATCATCAATAATCAAATTTATGAAGTAATAGTATGATTATCAGCAAAGATGAATGGTAATTACAATCGTATTAATTTAATGAATTAAGAAAATTGATTATTCCGTAATCGCTTTAATTCTTCTTATTCCTGCAGCCACAGCTTCTTCCTTTACAATTTTAAAATGTCCGAGATCAGAGGTGTTAGAAATATGTGGGCCTGTGCAAATTTCCTTAGAATACCAGCCTTGCTTTTCGTCTTTGTCAATTATTGTATATACAGAAACTAATTCAGGATATTTTGCTCCGAATTCTGCTTGAGCTCCACTTGATAATGCGTCTTGCAAAGGAACTTCTTCTCTTTTTACAGATAATGATTTTTTGATTATTGTGTTCACTACTTCTTCAACTTTTTTTATTTCTTCTTGTGTAAGTTTTCTTGGGAAGTTAAAGTCGAAGCGCAGTCTTTCTGGTGTTATATTGGAGCCTTTTTGCTTTATATCTGGAGAGAGCACTCTTCGGAGAGCTTCATTAAGCAAGTGAGTTGCTGTGTGAAGCTTTCTTGTTGCTTCCGAATCATCTGCTAGACCAGATTTAAACATGCCTGCGCTGGCTGTCCGAGATAAATCCTGATGTTTCTGAAATTCAGAATTATATTCTTCTAAATCAACTTTAATTCCTTTTTCATTCGCAAGTTCTTGTGTAAATTCTATTGGAAAGCCATAGCTTTGGAAGAGTAGGAAGGCTTCTTTTCCTGAAATAAGGTTATCTGTTGCAATTTCTCTAAATTTTTTAAGGCCTTTTTCTAAAGTTTGATTGAATCGAAGCTCTTCCTCATTTAATTGTTCCGATATAAATTTGTGATTTCTCTGCAGTTCTTGATAATCTGGATAGGTTGGAATTATGACTTTCGCTATTTTTAATGTGAAGTTTTCTTTTATTCCTAGTAGTTTGCCATATCTGATTGCTCTTCTTATTAATCTACGGAGAACATATCCTTGACCGATATTAGAAGGGATGATTGCTCTTTCATCTCCAAGAATAAAAACTGCAGCTCTTATATGATCTGCGATTATCCTCATTGCTCTTGTATCAGATTTATTTTTTCCATATTTTATATTTGAAATTGATTCTATTTCTTTGATAATTGGCTGGAAAATAGAGGTTTGATAATTGTCATTGAGATTGTTTAAGATTGCGAGCGTGCGCTCTACTCCCATTCCAGTATCAACGTTTTTTTGTTGCAGAGGAGAATATTTTCCATCTTTTGTTTTTTCATACTGCATGAAAACATCATTCCAAATTTCAACCCATCTTTCGTCTTCAGAGTTGAAAGATTTTGGAGTCTTGGTTTTTGCAGACCAGTAGAATATTTCTGTGTCAGGGCCACAGGGGCCTGTTTCTCCTGCTGGACCCCACCAGTTATTTACCTTTGGAAGAAAAGCAATGCGTTCTTTAGGTATTCCTAAGGAGAGCCATATCTTTTCTGATTTTTCATCTTTTGGAGAATCTGTATCTCCTGCAAAACATGAGACTGCTAATTTTTCTTTGGGCAGTTTAAGAACATTTGTTAAGAATTCGAAGCTGAATTTGATTGCATCTTCTTTAAAATAATCTCCGAGAGACCAATTGCCAAGCATTTCAAAGAAAGTATGATGAAAAGGATCACCGACTTCATCTATGTCATCTGTGCGGATACATTTTTGTACGCTAACTAGACGTTTTCCCAGAGGGTGTTTTTGTCCGATCAAGAATGGAACAAGATGATGCATTCCTGCTGTTGTAAAAAGAACAGTATGATCATTTTCTGGGATTAGTGAAGATGAGGGGATGTGGTGATGCTGTTTACTTTTAAAAAATTCGAGATATTCTTTTATAAAGTCTTGACGTGAGATGATTTGTTTCATGTTTTAAGAAAAGAAAGAGGG
Organism: Candidatus Pacearchaeota archaeon; assembly: GCA_016186375.1. Taxonomy (GTDB): domain Archaea; phylum Nanobdellota; class Nanobdellia; order Pacearchaeales; family GW2011-AR1; genus VGKP01. The sequence continues at coordinate 6,294 of JACPLS010000096.1, read as the reverse complement.
TTAATAAATTTAGTGAATTTAATTTATATTGTCTTATCCAGAAATAATGTTAATTCGATAAATAAGATAATCTCTGCTGTTGAACAGAGTCTTATGAAAAAACTGAATAAGAAGAAAATAAAATGGATTGTTAAGGAAGTTGAAAAAAGGGAGATGGGTGTTTATGCGATTGCTAAAGTGCAGAAAATAACTCAATTTTTTTCTAATTTCTATCGCAATTGAGCCAGCTTTTGCTTAATATCTTCGATTTCACGCTCAAGATCTTTTTTGTCCTGATGAAAAGAAAAGAGGTCTAGGCCATCTGAGTCTTTTTCCTCTGTGAAATGAGTTTTTGGTAAGAGCTTGCTGAAAGAAGAAACAGAGGAAAGGACATCTTCAACTTTGGTTTTAAGGGCTATTTTTAGCATGAGTTCTTCCTTTCTTAATTGTTGGTATGACTTAAAATGTGTGAGAGTTTGTAAGAGGTCCACCTGTGCTTGAAGGAGATGTCTTTTTCCATAAATAATTTCTGGTGCGGAAAGCTTGACGTATTCGAAATTCATGTTATGTTTTTACTCTAATTTCTCGAAGATATTTTCAGTTATTTCCTGGATTCGTGATTTCGCCAAAGAGAGGTCTTTTTCCCAAGTTGTAAGTTCTTGCTCTTCTTTCAATTTTGTTTCTCTAATTTTTTTGAGAATAGAATCAATTTGTTCTAAGTGTTCATGAGTTGTTTGTAATGAACGCTTTGCTGCCTGGAATTTTTCTATCTTTACAAATATATCTTGATTTCTTGATGCGGGTTTAGAAAAATGAGGTATTGGGAGAGAAAATTGCTGAGTTGGCTGTGATAAAGGCCTAATTTTGGGAACCTGAGGGATTGATTGAATAGGTCTGATTGGTGGTGGAGCAAGAGGAAGAGAGGTTTTTATATCTTGGACTTGAATATTAAAATTTTCTTTACCTTCTGATTGATGAGAAATTTCATCTTCTATAGATTTTTGCATTGATGTAATTGATGGAGTTATAGCTTTTGTTTCTTCCATTTCCACTGTCTTGAATTCTTTTCCTGTTGGTAATGCAGTGCCTGCTGTTTCTAAGTCATCTTTCAGGTTTGTTGAACCGACTGCATCTTTTATTGCAGCTTGAGAGAATCCTTTATTCAAAGGAGAGTCGGGAAAGGAAGGAAGTGGGTGTTTATCCTCTGTTTCGAGTTCTTCATCCGGCTCATTTTGTTCATCTTTCTCCAGGGGAGGAGAGAAATTTTTATTAAATGGAGACTGCAAAGGCGGTAAATCCGGCAGAGCCTTTTTTTCTTCTTTTTTATCCCAGAACATAGGAGTAAAATCGAATGTTTATTTATATAGCTTTATATTAACTCTAGAGAGACAACAATTATTAGAAACATTTTTAATAACCAGATTTTAGATCAGGTTATGCAGTCTGAACTTCTAAAGGATATTGTTGTTTCTGTAGCGGGAGATAGAGCTAAAGGTGTTGTGGATTTATTATTAATAAAGAAAAAAGTAAATGAATTCCTAATTTCAAAGAAACTTGGATTGACAATCAATCAAACTAGGAATATATTGTATAAGCTCGCTGATGAAGGGCTAGTGAGCTTTGCCAGAAAGAAAGATAAGAAAAAAGGAGGATGGTACACTTATTTTTGGTCAATTAATCTCGATAAGAGTCTATTAAAATTTCAAGGATCTCTATTAAAAGATTTAGAACATCTAAAACAAGAAATAAATTTAAAGAGAAGTGCGAGATTTTATGCGTGTGAGAACTGTGGAACTGAATATAATGAGGATAATGCTTTATTGAATAATTACACCTGTATAGAATGTGGAAACATATTACAATTAAAAGATAACTCGAAGGAAATTCTGGAATTTGAGAAGAGGATAAAACACAATGAGAAATCTTTATTAGAAGTTGAAAATGAGATTAAAATATTAAGAGATAAAGAGGAGAAAAATAAAATGCGAAAAATTAGAGTTGAGGAAAAGAAAAAAAAGAAAGAAAAAGAAGTGAGGAAGAAACAAAGGGATAAAGAAAAGAAAAAATTATTGAAAATTAATAAAAAGCCATTGAGAGGTAAAAGCAATAGCAAAAAAGAGAAAAAGAGAAAAAAGAGGTGATTATTTATGAAATACTATAATTTTAAAAAGAAAGTTGAGAAAAGGTATTCTGCAAATACTACAATAATATTTGTTACAATTTTTGTATCAGTAGTTTTTTTTATTTTGCAATTGATTGATGTGGAAACAATAAAGTATTTTGCTTTATATCCCAAAAATATTTTAGCCGGAAAGTATTTGTGGACTTTATTAACCCATATTTTTGTACATGGAGGTATCGGTCATTTATTGATTAATATGTTTGCCCTGTTTTCTTTAGGAGGGATATGTGAGAAGATTATAGGAAGGAAAAGATATATATGGTTTTACTTGATAACTGGAATATTTGCTGGACTTTTATCGGTGTTAATGGCTGGGTTTTTTGGTTATGGCTATTTAGCCAAAGTTTTTGGTTCACCGGAAATTTATATGGTTGGGGCATCAGGAGCAATTTTCGGTATTGCGGGGCTTTTTGTGATACTTTTGCCAAAAGTTAGGTTTACAATAATCTTCTTACCATTTTTCTCTCTGCCCGCTTACATTATGGTTCCTGCAGTACTTATTTTGACATGGCTTACAACTATCGCAACAAACCTTCCAATAGGGAATGTTGCACACTTTGGTGGGTTTTTAACAGGAATCATTTACGGTTATTACCTTAGAGTCAAATATAAAAAGAAAGTAATTATGTTAGAGAGGTATTTCAGATGAAAAAAGAGAAAAATAGAAATTTAAATAGAATTGGAAGAAGGTTTAGCCTCAAAACTCCCTTTTTTGAATCATTAAGTTATATAAAAGAAAGTAAAAATTATATTTATTTCATTATTGCTATTTTTATTTTTAGCACGATAATTGCTTTTGCTTTTCCTGATTATTTTAGCTACTTTGATAAACTTTTGAAGGATTTATTGAATAAGACTGAAGGATTAAGCGGATTTTCACTTATTAGTTTTATTTTCACGAATAATGTTGTAAGTGCTGGACTTGGTTTATTTTTCGGAGTTGTTTTTGGAATATTTTCAATAATCAATGCAATGATAAATGGCTCTGTTTTAGGATATGTTTTTGCTAAAGTTTATGCTCTTTCTGGAGCAGGTAATTTTTGGAGGATTTTGCCTCATGGGATATTTGAGTTGCCTGCGATTTTTATTGCACTGGGATTAGGAGTTAAATTAGGGCTTTTTGTTTTCAGCAAAAATATGAAGCAGGAATTTTTAAGGAGATTTTATTCATCTTTTCTTGTTTTTCTTTTAATAATTGTGCCTCTATTGGTTATAGCTGCGATAATTGAAGGATTATTGATAACGATACTTGGGTGATTTTATATAAACCTTGGTTTTTGCTGTATTTGGATCTGAAGATTTTCATCTGAAGAGAGATTAGATTGTGTTCTTGATATGGTCTCTGGTGTGCAGATACCATATGCATCTTTCACTCCTTCAATAGGTACACCATCGCGATCATAAACTGGAGCTAAGATAACATAATCATATCCATCTGTTGTTACTCCTTTATTTTCGAAGATTGTTCGATCTAAGGGGAGCATCGTATTTATTCGTCCTATTTTATCCTTTGAAGAACCTTTTTCACAAAGCGTGTCGAGTATTTCTCCTAATACATCCATCAATTCTCCACAAAAATAAGAGTTATAAATTCTTGTATTCTACGATTCAAATAAGTTTTAAAACTCCTATTCATAATGATTTTTATGGAAATTAGCAAAGAGAGTGTTGAAGAAATTGACAATGCAATTGAAGCAGAGAACATGAAAAAAGTGGAGGCTGCTTTATTTATAGCAGGAAGATTTATGAGTCTTCAGGAATTAGTTGCATTGACAGATGTAAATCCCATTTTTTTGAAGAAAATTTTGGAGGATTTAGGAGACAGATACAAGGATTCTGGTATTGAAGTAATTAAAAGAGATAATTTATGGAAGATGGATGTGTCGCAGGAATATGTATGGATGGTGAACAAGCTTGCCACTGGAAGCAGCGAGTTTAGTAAGGCAGAACAAGAAACATTAGCGATTATTGCTTATAAGCAACCAATCAAACAGTCAGTAATAGTTAAAATTAGAGGAAATAAAGCTTATGAGCATATAAAGAGATATGTTGAGATGGGACTCGTAAATAAAAAAAAGACCGGGCACACTGCAGAATTGTCTTTGAATGATAGATTTCATGAGTATTTTCATGTAAATACATCACAAGGAAATGAAAAACTTGAAATGCTTGGAGTAATTGGGCAAGATATAGAAGTTGATGAAAATGCCGGAGAGGATCAGAATAATGAAAAGAAGGAGAATGAAGGGAAAGAAAGTGAAGTGGAGAGGGGAATGGATGAAGTAAAGGAAGATATAGATAAAGGAGAAGTAGAAAAAGACCAAATACAAACGGAGCGGGAATAATGACATGGGTGGACATAGTTTTCTTTTTTTACACGTTTGTTGCATTGTATATGCTTAGTTTGTTTATGTTTATTTATTTTCCCAACAGGAAAAAATTATTTGATTATCCAAAAGGAAAAGCTGAACCGGTTAGTGTTATTGTTCCTTGTTATAACGAAGCCGAAACAATAGGAAACGTTATAAAATCTTTGTTAGAATTAAATTACCCAAAAGAAATGATTGAGATTATAGTTGTAGATGATAGATCTAAAGATAATTCTGCAGAAGTTGTAAGGAGATATGCAAAGAAATATAAGAATGTGAGGCTGATAGTTAATGAGAGAAATTCTGGAGGAGCTGCTGAACCTACAAATATTGGAATTAAGGCAGCTAAATATGATTATATTGCTATTGCCGACGCTGATTCAACACCAGATAAAGATGCTTTGATAAGAATGATTGGATTTTTACAGGTTGATGAAAAAGTGGGGGGAGTTACATGTGCTGTTCTAGCAAGAAAGCCTGAAAAATTTATGCAAAAATTACAGGAAATCGAATATTATATTATAGGATTTAATAGGAAACTATTAGATTTAGTTGATGCTATTTATGTAACTCCGGGCCCTTTTGCACTTTATAAGAAAAAAATACTTTTCGAAATCGGCCTTTTTGATACGAAAAATATGACGCAGGACATAGAAATTGTTTGGAGAATGAGAGCAAATGGGTATACTGTGAGAATGTGCCTCCCAGCTAAAGTTTATTCTAATACTCCGAGCAGAATTAGTGACTGGTGGAGGCAAAGAATAAGATGGAATATAGGGGGGGCACAATGCATTGTTAAATACAAGAAACTTTTATTTAAAAAAGGAATGTTAGGAGCATTTATTATTCCTTTTTTTAGTTTATCCTTATTCATAGGGTTATTTGGCTTAGGGCTCTTTATTTACTTACTTTTAAGAAGAATAGCGATTTCTTATTTATCAACAAAATATTCTATTTATGCAAGTACTGCTGTTGTAAGATTACAAGATTTAAGCTTTACTCCGTCTGTGTTGAATTTCTTCGGTATAACTTTGTTTTTCCTAGGATTAGGATTTACTTTTTTAGTTCTAAATACTTTTAGCGAGCGAAGAGTAAGGAGAGGATTAATTAACATACTTTTTTATAGTACAATTTATCTTACTTTATATCCTGTAATAATGGTGAGCGCTTTGTACAAATTGGCAAGGAGAAAATATTCATGGTGAATAATAAACATGCATTTTGGATGGCCTTGGTGTTTACTTTAATTATATTTGCACTGGGATTAATGTCTGGCTTTTTCTTTGAGAGCTCAAGAGCAGATGATTTGAGGTTAAGAGTTGAACATTCAGAGATTAACCTTTTGGATGAACAATTAAGAACAAGAGTAATTAGCGACTTGAATGTTGGCTGCAGTTTAGCAATGGAAAACACTTTTGATTTTGCTGATAAGATATACGAAGAGGCAGTAAAACTTGAAGAATATGATTCAGCAAGTAAATTCACAAGTAGTTTGATGGAAGTTCATAAAAGATACGATTTATTAAGAATGATGTTGTGGGTTGAAGCATCTAAATTAAGAAATAATTGCACAAAAGATTTTCATATAGCAGTTTATTTTTTTGATTATAATATACAAGATTTTGATACCAGAGCAAGACAAACTACTTTTTGTTTTCTCCCATGCTTCATGAGGTAGCCACTGGAGGCATTAACAGAAGCAACATTGTCCAGCCTATTCGGGAGATCATTCGCCATCCTAATTTTAGATTTTTACGGTGCACA
>JACPLS010000095.1 GCA_016186375.1 Candidatus Pacearchaeota archaeon | reverse complement strand
TTTATCTTATAGGCGTTGATGAAAGCTTTCTTGAGCATATTGAGCCCATCTATCTAAATCAATACTTTACAATAATTAAAGAAAAAAATGCAAAAGAAAAGATAATAATATCTAAAGGAAGTAGAAAATTCGGGGAAAGAAATCTAGAATATAAAGAAGTTGATAAAAAATTGTTAGGAGACACAGCAATTATCATTCATCAAAATAAAGTTTATTTATTCATCTTGGAAGAGCCACTACATCTTATAGTTATAAAAAGCAAAAAAGTTGCAGAAACATATTGCAAACAGTTTGATTTCTTATGGAAAATTACTAAAAAGTGATATTGTTCTCTTTGTCTTAAGGCGGCTAACTATTCTTACCTAACAATCATTTTCATAAAATTTTAACATATACTTATAATTAATCCATAATCTTTGTGCTTTCAGTTATCCTTTCTCCACGCCAACCATCTTGGTATGTTTTCTTTCTACTTAATTCATAAAAGGCCTTGAGATAGATATAAAGGCGGGCGAAATATAACTCAATAGTCCAAAGAAATTCTCTAATGTTTTTAGGTTGTAATATCGCGTAAAAAGCACCCTCTTTAATTTCATTCCAGAGTGATTTTGTTCGCGGCATGTTTGGCGCGATTTTGTTCAGATTTTCATGGGCTTTGATATTTCTTACTTTTTGTGCTAAATAATCCTTCCAATTGCTCGGATTTTTAACATAAACTTCTGCTTTATTAGCATATTCAACTCTATATCCTTTTTTCCAGAATAGATAAGGGATTATGCTGTCTTCGCTTGTTTCTAGAGGGAAATCTAATATCACTCCTTTCCTAATTGCAAATAAATACCCAGAACATTCAAAAAACTTCTTTTCCTGTGCTCTCTTTTTTCTAACTTTGTCAATGCCTGCAAAAACTATTTGCGCCCATAAACCATATTTGTTGTTTCTTTCATCTAAGGCAACTGGCTTTCCTGTAACACATCCGACCTTTTTATCCTCAAATTTTTTTAAAATCTGAAAGACGGAATTCTTTGAGACAAAAACATCCCCATCAGTAAAAATAAATATATCATCCTTTTTTTGAGAAGCATATTCCTGTAATAATAAATTCAAAGCATAACTCTTCCCTTCTCCAGGATCAAGAAAAAATCTTACATTTTTATTCTTTATTTCTTTCTTAAGATACACTTCAACTTCAGGGAAAGGATCTACAACAGTTATCCTAAATTTATTTGAAATTTTTTGTTCTAAAAATGTCTTAACAGCCTTAACAGTTGTCTTTGGCTCCCTGAATGAAGTAATTATTATGTCTATCATATTAATTTGTGCTATTTTAAGTCGATCGGATAATCCTCGGGTCTTATAATAACAATTTTTTCTCCATTCTTCTTCTTTGCCACAATCCTTACTTTTCTAGTTCCTTGTTTTCCAATATCTGATATTTCTATTTCTTCAATTTCAAGCTCTTCATTACCAATTATTATCTTGTCTTTTTTCCCTAATTCTTTTGCTTTTTTCTTCATCTAAATTCTTCCTTAACTAAACTTATAAATCTTGTTACATTGTATTTTTAATGAAATCAGCAATAGTTTTATGCTCTGGAGGTATAGATAGTATTACAACTGCCTATTATGTTAAAAAACACTTAAAATATAAAGACATAGTAATATTATTTTTTAATTATGGTCAAAAATCATTATTTGATGAGAGAAAAGCATCTAAATCTTGTTCTAATAATCTTGGAGCAAAATTTAAAGAGATCTCGCTTCCAGAATTAAAACTTTTATCTGCATCTTTAATTAATATTGGAGGAAAGGGAAAGAAATTGGGGCGCTCTGATCTCAAGGATACTAAAAAAGAAAGCAAAAAATGGTATGTTCCATGCAGGAACTTAATTTTTCTTTCCTATGCCCTTGGTAAAGCAGAATCGCTCTTATTGAAAGAAAAAAAGAAAAGTGATATATTTATCGGTTTTAAATGTGAGGGCAACGATAGTTTTCCCGACGCAACTAAAGAATTTATTAATAGACTAAATGAATTAAGTAATATATCAACAGAAGGAAAATTTAAGATTTTTGCTCCATTAATAAATAAAGATAAAGAAGATATTATTATAATAGGGAAAAAACTAGGTGTGAATTTTAAAAACACTTATAGTTGCTATGTTGAAAGGAAAATTCATTGTGGCCAATGCTTAGCCTGTATGCTGAGAAAAGAAGGCTTTTATTGGTCTGGATTTAAAGATCCTACTGTTTATGAAACTGAAATTTAACAGATTTCCTATTTTCTTGCAACTATCAGCATCCTGTTTTGGTAAGTTTTGATACCTTTGGGAACCCTATATTTTTCTTCAATTCTTAGAATAGCTTCATTGTCTTTAATTCTGTCAAAATTTCTTATTGTTGGAGTTTGTTCCAATAATAAAATAAGCCCCTCAAGTGAATAATACGTCCTCCAAAAACCACCTTGAATTGATACCTCTGAAAATAATTCATTGAATTCTCTTTGGTAATTTAATAATAATTCTCCTTCTGCTAAAGTGGAAAATTGTCCTCTCATACCTTGATTATCTGTTTTAAATTCTTGTTTGAAATTCCACTTGTCTCTATCTCCAATTTTTTCCAAAATTGCGTATCCCTTAGGTTTCAAAACTCGATAAATTTCTGATGTTTTATGTGGTGCAACCATACAAGTAATTATATCGAAATAATTATCTTGAAACGGTATTTCTTCCGCCAGACCCTTTATAAAAATAATATTACTAATTCCTGCTCTTATAATATTTTTTGTAGCTGCATCCAACATTCTCTTATTTGGTTCAAGCCCATAAATTTTTTTTACCTTTCTTGATAATTCAATTAATTTAAAAGCAGTGCCACAACCAACATCTAATAAAGTATCAGATTGTTTCGCATATCTTATTATTTTATCTAATAAATTCCAAGGACGTTTTTCTTCAATTCCTCTTAATTCTTCAAGTTCATAATTATGGTCATATGGCATTTACTTTATTACTCTTAAAATTTTATCTATAATGATATTCCAAGAAAACTGCTTCGCAGTTTTCTTTGCCTCTTTTTTTACCTTGATAAGTTTTTCTCTTTTCATTTTTAAAATTTTATTAATTTTATCAGCTAAGTCTTTAAAATTATTATTTTTGAAGAGAAAACCATTCTTTCCATTTATAATTATGTCAGAATTACCTCTGTTATTACTTGCTATTACTACCTTACCTAGTGCCATTGCTTCAACTAAAACTTGGGGCATTCCTTCGCTTAATGAAGGCAAAATAAAAAAGGGTGTTGAATCAAGTTCGGTAATTTCTTCTTTATAATTATAGGTTTTATTAATTATTTTTATTCTTTTTTCTAAATTAAGAACTTTAATTAAGGAAATTAGTTTTTTTAAATAATTATTTTCGCATGGTCCTATAATTTCAAATTTTATATTTTTATCTTCAATAATTGAGAAGGCTTTTATTACAATCCCTAGATTTTTTATTGAGGAAACTCTCCCCATGTAAAGGACCTTATTTTTCTCTAATTTATTTATCTTTCTTGATGAAAAGAATTCTTCTCTGATTCCATTTGGAATATATTCTATCTTCTCCTTAGAAACTTCCAATTTTAAAAGAAAAGGAATTTCCCATTTTGTAATTGCAATAATTTTATCAAATTTCTTTAACGTCCTTTTTCCAATTAAATTATCATAAAAAAATACAAGTTTTCTTTGAAAAAAAGTTCTTGTTGAATCTCTATCAAAAGGAGCATGTGTTACAAGAAAAATTTTTGCGTTTAATTTTCTTGCGATTTTTATAGCGCGCAGCGTATGGAGATGCCTGTATGCGTGTACTATAATGATATTAGGCTTAAATTTAAGAGCTTCTAATTCAAAGTTCCAGCTCATAAAGCTCTCCCCTCCTAATTTTTTAGCTGGAAATCTACTTATTCTTACTCCTTCTATAAATTCTTCTACTTTTGCAATATCATTTGAGCCTTTAGTAAAATATGAAGAAAATATTCTAACAATGTGGCCTTTTTTCTTTAACACTATAGATTCTTGTAAAGCTCTCGCTCCTACTCCACATCCTCCCGATGTATAGTTTGTTAGCTCAAGTATCTTAAGTTTCTTCATGTTTTTAGACAAGAAAAAGAGTTAATAAGCCTTCGCTCTAAGAGGGAACCTTACAATAAATAAAATAATTTATAATTATCTTATCAAATATATCATGGTTAAGGACAATTTTTATATTAATTTTAATTAAATTTTATTTACTATTATTGTATGCATTAAGCTCTAAGAAAATTTATCCAGAAATTTCGTAAATACTTTTTTTAAGTAGTCTATGTGCACATCAGTAAGTCCATGATGGCAACCAATAAGAAATGCGTTTCTCATAATGTTATCTGCAACTGGAAAATCATCTGCTTTCTGCCTTTCATCATTAAGAAACTTAAATGCTGGTTGCCTTAAGATATTACCTGTGAAAACAGGCCTTGTTTGTATATTACTTTCTTCAAGATATGTTGTTATCAATGTTCTTGAAAATGGGGCTTCTGGTCTAATCGTAAGGGGAAAAGCAAGCCAATTAGTTCTTACTTCTGGTAATTGTTTTGGCAATATAAAAAATTGCTGATATTTGAGAAAGAATTCATATAGTTGAGCGAAATTTTTATTCCTTGTTTCTGAAAAGAGCTTTAATTTTTTTAATTGTTCAAGACCAAATGCGGCGCTTATTTCTACTGGTAGAAAGTTGTAACCTAGCTCTTCAAAAATAAACTTAGAATCATATTGTATGCCTTCTATATTTACATTAAATCTTTCTCTTAGATCTTCTGACTCATCTTTTGCAGAAGATCGTCCCCAACCCCTTAACATTTTGCATCTTATCTCGGATTCCTTTCTACTGAAGCATATCATTCCTCCCCCTCCACAAGCAGTAATTATATGCGAGCCATAAAAGCTAGTTGTCGAAATATCTGAATAAACCCCGCTTGGAAGAGAATCATAATTTGCTCCGAGAGTATCACAAGAATCCTCAATAAATAAGTTCCTAATTCAACATCAACAAAAACGGGCTTTAGCTTTTTTTGTAAAATTGGAGCAACTGTTGTTGCAAATGTCAAAACTGGTGTGATAATTTCAGATCCTTCTGGAACATTCAAAAGTTCTAAAGCAAGAAGATTTGCTGAAGATCCTGAATTTAGCATAACTCCATATTTCTTACCAAAAACAGCGGCAATTTCTGCCTCAAATTTCCTTGTGCGTTCTCCCATTATAGTTTTATGTTCTTTTAAAACATCTAGAATTGCTTTTTCTTCTTCTTCTCCATGCACTGCCAAAGCATAAGGAACTCTTAATTTTTCTTTTTTATATATTTCAACCATTTTTATATTGGAAATAAAATTTATTTATGCTTTATAATAATTTATGTTATGAAGATGAATTAAATAATAACTACTAAATTTAAATGAAATTTTAGGAAAAGGTTTTTATACTCTTTAATCTGGGAAATAATATGCAAATTTATTTAGCAAAAAGACATTTTGTCAATAATGAAGGTAATTTGAGATTGTTGGAAGACTCTGTGAAAAAATTTGAAACTTTTAGAAATTTAAATGATTCTATGAAATTTCCTGTTGAATTGTCATTATTAGTTTCGGCAGATGTTGGCAAGAAAGATCCTGAATCAGATATTGATAAGTTATCATATGATCAATGTGAAAGAGCAAAAAGGGCAATTAGTTCTATAAGAAGCCTGGGATTTGAAGTTTGGCATGATCCTACTGCTGCAACAGCTGGTCAAAAATTTGTTTATCAAATATACAACAAACCATTGCCAAGTGATGCTTCTGAGCCTGTTCGCGGCTTATGTTGTTTTGACCAATGGCCTTTGGAAAAAGAAGAACAATTAGATGCTGTTATTGCTCTTGGTGAAAAATTATTAAGAGACAAGAAACTTTATGCTTGTGGCTCAAGAAATGTTCCAGTTAAACTTGGTATCTATCAAAATAATTCTGACATGAGAATAATTCATGAACTGGTGCAATTGCTGGCAACAAGAAATGACTCTTTCAGGGCAGAAAAACCTGAATGGGCAAATCCGTCTCGTTCTTATGCTCATTTTGGAGAGTTAACATCTGGATTTTATTTATTTAATCCTGCTCATCCTTTATATCCTATCCAAAGAAAGGAAGTTTTATTAAAGAGAAGAGAGGTATTTGAAAAACCAGGATTTTCTATTGATTATTTCTCCGCAATACATGCTGGATTACATAATGCAGTTGCAAGCGGATATGTTTATGCGCAGGAGAATACTTTCCCTGCTACTGTTACTGAAGAAGTTGAAAATAAGAAGTTTAAAGATTTTAACATTAAAATACACACATCTTTAGTGGGAAAGACATCTGTCAGGCCTGCTTTAGAGTCAATATTAAATGATAGAGGAGAATTAGGTCGATTAAATATGTTCTTTGATCCTTCTTTAGTTGAACAAACTGTTGAGTTGATGAGAGAAGGATTGAAGAGTTAATTAAAGTTTATGAAATCAGAATAAGTAAGATTACAAATTTATGTAACTAAAGATTTGGATAGAAATTTGGATCAGATTTGTGAATCCACTAATTTTTCTGGGACTCAAGTTGTTAGGGACGCTCTCTGCTTTTTTAGAGATTACCTTATTAAATAAAATAATGGTTTAGTTTTGAGATATTACAAACCAGAAGATCCTTCCATTCAAATAGAAACCGAGATGCCTTCATATAAAAATCTGAAACTTAAATAATTTTACTCTTGTTAACTGGAGTGTTTTCGGAAAATTATCCCCTTTAAAAAATAAAAAAATAAATTGACGACTTTGAATTACCCCTATTATGATAATAGCCAAATTATTATAGCTTTAATCATAATTATTATTAATATTAATTTATCTTCGGTATTCTGGTTAGATGTTGTATTTTTTAATATTTTTTACTATAAGAAAATTAACTAAAAAAGAGAGTTTTTCAAAACCCTCAATTAT
>JACPLS010000094.1 GCA_016186375.1 Candidatus Pacearchaeota archaeon | reverse complement strand
TAGCAGAAGAAGCATTTTTCTCAGGAGCTATGAGCATGCTTCATACATATATGCTCACCATGAAAGACATTGGTGAGCACAAAGAAGAAGAAATTTTATAATTTATATACTAGAACATATTCTTCGAATAACACTATCCCAAAAGATTTAGGATCTCTTGGAGATTCTGTTACTGGAATTCCTTTATGGACAACCTCAGGAAAAAGGTCATATAGTTATTTAAGAAGTTATAGTGACGGCACAATTAAGAGCAGTTTTTAATCTAGAATATCATTTCAATACTGCCCTTTATATCTCCCTCTTTGTTCAACTTTTTCCAATTGCTTTAAAACTTCCTTAGCGTTTTTAGATTTATTATATCCAGACAAAACTTCTTTCCAGCATTTTTCTGCAATAGAAAAATGCCTGGCTTCAAGCGCCTCTTTTAAAACATGTAAATCAACAGCTTTATCTTCAGATCGCACAGATTCAAATCCAAGTCCGAAATCAATAAAATATACTATCTCATTTCCTAAAATCATATTTGACGTCGTTAAATCTCCATGAATAATATTCTCATCGTGAAGTTTTCTTATATTTACTCCGATTTCCTTGCAAATTTCCATTTTATTATCCAATTTTTCAAGATATTCAGAAAGTTTTTTCCCTTTAATCTCCTGTAATTCAATATCGTAATCATCTATTTTTATTATTTTAGGTACATTAATTATCCTAGAAGCTTTTTCCATTAATTTCGCTTCCTTTTTTGTCCTTTGCTTTCTTAATTTTTCATCCAGTTGCAAAACACGATAGCCCTTTTTTATTCGGCGCTTAATCAAATTATTCCTCTCTTTTATAATAATTGCCTCAGCGCCATGTGCGATTATTTGATTATTCATAACCTTATCTTCTTCGCAAACTTCTTCGCGAATTTCATCATTGTCTTTTGGTCTATCTGCGTTCCTTCCAAAGATGCTTGGCTATTGATAAGCTCCTTAATCATCTTATATTGTTTAACCAAAGCTCTAATATCAGAAGTTGTAACACCAGACCCCCTAGAAACCCTTTGTATTCTAGTTGTTTGCTTTTCAAGTATTTCGGGATTCTCTTTTTCCTCTAGAGTCATAGATTTTATCGCCGCCTTCCAATGTTTAACTTTTTCCTCCTGTTGCTCCATCATATTTTCCGGAACTTTTTCCTTTAACTTGCTCAATCCAGGAATGTGAGACATAATTTTATCAAAAGAACCCATATTACTCATAGATTCTAATTGATTAGCAAAATCATCTAATGTAAATTTTCCTTCTTGCAATCGTTTCTGTGTCTTCTCAATATCTTCCTTATTAACAACAGAATGAATTTTTTCCATAAGCGACTTAAGGTCTCCCATGCCAAGTAATCTGGATAAGAAAGATTCTGGGTCAAAAGTCTCCAGATCAACAGGTTTTTCTCCAACACCTATAAATACAACAGGAGCTTTAACTTCTGCACACGCAGTCAATGCCCCTCCTGCTTTCGCAGTAGAATCCATTTTGGTTATAATTACTCCAGTAATTGAACAAGCTTCTTTAAAAGCAGCTGCTTGTTTTTTTGCCGCTTGTCCAACATCAGCAGACATAACTAAAAAAGTTTCGGTTGGTTTCGTCAATTTCCCAATATCTTTAACTTCTTTTATTAATTCAGGAGATAACGCGTCCCTTCCCGCAGTATCGATCAAAATCAAATTATATTTCTTCATCTCTGGCTCAAATTTTTTCCAGATTTTCTTAGGATCTTTCTCTTCAGGAGCTATAAAAGCAGGAATATTCATCTTGTCACATAACTGTTTTAGTTGTTCAGGAGCAGCAGGCCTATGCACATCTAAACCAATAGCACATACCTTACTTCCTCTTTTTCCATAATAAGATGCCAATTTTCCGATGCTTGTAGTTTTTCCATTCCCATAGAGGCCTAACATCATCCAAATATTTCTCTTTTGCAACTGAATCTCTCTCTTCTCCCCCAATAATACTATTAATTCGTCATGTAATAATTTAATAATGTGCTCCTTCTTCTCAAGTCCTTTAATTCTTTCATCTAACGCCGCCTGTTTAATTTTTTTAGAAATTTCCAAAACAAGAGAAACATTTACATCTGCTTCTATCAAAGCTCTCTGAAGGTCTTTAACAATCTGGTCTACTAAATTCTTATCTAGAAATATAGCATTTGCTATCTTGTCCGTTGTCTTTTTCAATACTGAAGATAACTTATCTAACATAAATAATCAAGTTTTAGAAAGGTATTAAAGGTTTTGGGTCAACATTGATTTCTTCTATTGTTTCTAAAGAATATCCATTCCTCTTAAACCATATACTTACTCTGGCCTCTGCATCAAGAAATGTAATTGCAACATGGGGTGGAGAAAATCTTCTTAACCATTCTTTTGTAACGCATCCCAAACTATTATTTGAATTCATTATATCGTGTTCTCTTATCGCAATTGTTTCTACCCTATCTTGAGATAATATTTCTGTATCATAAAAGTCTCCCTTTCTATATCTTACCAACTTGTGTATAAGAAAATGATCAGGGCTTTTTTCTTTCATTCCTAATCTAAAAAGAAATTCTTCTCTATTTATTTTTAACTCATATATTAAATTAAAATAAGGATCCCAATTTGGCGGTTGAATTAAAACATCATTTGTTAAAAATAGTTTTATGTTAACCATATAATTTACCCTTCCATAATTGATCTTTGCTTTTTCTTGTATCAAGCATAATTTCAACGCCGTTATTATCAGGATCAGAAAAGTAAACTGCTTTACTAATTCCATGATCAGCTGGATAAAATATGATCCTCTTTTCTTTTAGTTTATCAATTATAAAATGAAATTCTTTTTCATTTTTCACTTCTATAGAAAAATGATATAGCCCTAAAGATTCCTCTTCTTGAGGCAATACATTCTTTTTTTCTTGTAAAGCAAGCGAATGATGCTCTTCTCCAAAGTTAAGAAATAAAAAATTTCCTACTTGTTCACGAATTTTAAAACCTAAAAAAAGATAAAATTCTTTTGCTTTTTCTAAATTAGATACTTTGATATGAATATGATTGAGTTTCATTATAGTCTTTACACCTCTCTAAGTATTTTATCCAAAACATCTATAGTTTGCCTTGATTTCATCTTATAACTTTTTAAAGCCCTTCTGTATTTTTCAATATCAGAAAGGAATGTCTTAATATCTTTCAAATTAGGATTTTCAGAAAAATTACCCATTCCAGATTGTTTGAGAAATAGAGCATTAAGCGTTTGCTCAAATTGGCCTCTTAAAGGAATTACAAATAAAGGTTTTTTGAGAAAAAGGGCTTCTGACATTAAAGTGAATCCACTGGATGCGATAACTGCCTTTGCAGAAGCAAGATCTTTTAAAAACTCATTCGGATCTTTTTTATAAATAATATTTCCTTCTTTTCTATTGATATTATATCCATAAACAATAAATTTCTCATCAATATCTTTCAAGATTTTAATAATTCCCTTATAAGGTTGATTCATGTAAACTAAAACTTTTTCTCCCTTTTTCGGCTTTAATCCTAAAACTTCTTTTCTCAAAATAGGCGATACAAAAAATACATTCCTTCTTTTTTGATTTTCAGGTAAAAAAGAAAGAACAATAAAATATTCGGCTTTTGGAATATAAACTCTAACAGCAAGTTTTGCCAACAAATATTCCCTCCTGTGATTCTGAGGAACTTTCAATTTTGAAAAAGTTAATCTATGTTGATTGTCAATGCTTATTAAAGGAATTTTATGTTTGTAAGAAAAGATAGCTGTGACAGGCTCAAAATCAGTTATTGCTATTTCCGGTCTAAATTTCAATATTTCCTTGTCTCTGGCATTACCAGTTCTAATGTTCTTCATAATATTAGGCAAACTCTTCCTTATTGTGCCATATACCGATAATTCTTCCCTATTAAATTTAAACCTAATTCCTTCTATCTTGATAACTTTGAATTTTTCTCTGAGAGCTTTGTATGCCAATCCATAAGCAAGAACAAGGACATAGTGCCCGTCTTTTTCCAAATGTTCTATAATCGCCCTAGCTCTAGAGCTATGGCCTCTTCCCTCGCCAGCCACTCCATATAATATTCTCATATTTCTAACAATATAAAGAGGTTAATAATGTTTTTGTTATAAATAATTCCCTTGATTTGTATAAGGTTTCGAGAATTATCTATCACAAACAAAAACATCACAGGCAAAATTACAGTCTATTCCCAGCCTTTCATCGCTGCATCTAAAATTCTTCCCTTGAATTTTCTGTTCAGAGCAACAAAAAGTAATTCTGTCATCAGCTTTGCATGCAATTTCACAAGCCTTCTTTGTTGCTATGCCTTCTACGCTACTCAATAAAGGATCTCTTACATTTTTAAATTTCTTAAAACCGTCTGTAACAGCATAAATAATTCCAATAACAACTAATATCCCTATTACCAAAATAACAATAGTTGAAATAGCCAATTCAAATCCTTTTTTATTCATTTTAAAATATAATTTTAAGATTGCTTATTTACAATCCACAGTATTAGCAGGTTTAATATCAAGTAAACAACTTTTTCCATTAACTTTAGGTAATTTTGAACAATTCTTTTTATTATCTTTATCATTAGCCAATGCTTTTATTAAGCTCTCACATTGAGCTTTTTCATATTCAATAGATCCGCAATTACTATCAACTTTTCCTTGCAATTCTTCCTTCATGTTCCTCTTTATTCTATCATCCTGGCAGTTCAAGTACTCATCACTAGAATCAATTTTAATTTTCTTAAATTGCTCACATAAATCAGCTTTTAAATCTAAATTAGCAGCTACATTACACGACTCAACAACAGTTTGCAAGCTCTGCCCCGGCAGAAGCTTAAACTTCCCGAATATAAAATCAAAACCCTGCGTGAATCCTATAATCAAAACAACTACAACAACTACC
>JACPLS010000100.1 GCA_016186375.1 Candidatus Pacearchaeota archaeon | reverse complement strand
CTCTGTGCATGTCTAATCCGATATATGCTTTTTCTCCGATGTTCATTTTATTTACCTCCTTTCAGTTGATTAAACATCCATATAGCTATGGATGTTTATCTATTTTTCTAAAGAAATATTCTACTGGTATCAGATGCTATAGATGGTAGTGGCCATGACAACAGCCTTCATGCTTTCCTTCGTGCTCATTTGAAGAGTTTTCTAAATTATTTAATTTCTTAATACCTTTTAAAGTTCCACAAATTAAACCAGCTAGACCTCCAATAGAAAAAATAATTCCAAAGAGGTTGTTTTCTTTATCAAGATATCTTTGTTTGTTTTCTTCCGAAATTATAATAGAAGATGTTTCTTTTTGATGTAAAGGATTAATGTATATATTTCTTCCAATATTTACTATGAGACTTGCCGCTAAACCTACAATTGTATAGGATATCATATATCTTCCTAAGGTTATCAATGGTTTTTTATTATAATTCATAATTCTTCCAATATTCAGGCTTAATTAAATTTTCCTGTGCTAGAGAAAAGGGTTTATTAACCCTCTTTTTTTATTGATTTTATGAAATTTTTAAGGAGGAAATTAAAAAATGGAATTACAGTAATAATGGAGCAAAGAGAGCTTCCAGTGGTTTCTTTAAGTATTTCAAATAAGTTTGGAGCAGGGTTTGAAAAAAGCGATATAAAGGGTGTTGCGCATTTTATAGAACATTTGGTTTTTAATGGAACAAAGACAAGAACGCATGAAGACATTAGCAGAGAAATTGAAAAAAGAGGAGGAATATTGAATGCATTTACATCACATGAATTAACTAGTTTCTGGGTTAAACTTCCTTCTGATCATCTTTTTGTTGGACTAGATATATTGAGTGATATTTTAATAAACCCGATATTAAAGGAAGATAAATTTGCGAAGGAAAAGAAAGTTATTTTAGAAGAAATAAAGATGTATCATGATACTCCCCAGAGATTTATATATGATTTAATTGAAGGAAATTTATATGAAAAACCATTTGGTGATAGTGTAATAGGCTCAAAGGAAACAGTGTCTTCTTTGGAAAGAGATTATGTTTATTCTTTTTTTAGGGAAAATTATCTTCCAGAGAATTTTATTGTTACTATAGTTGGAAATGCAGAAATTGACAAAGTTTGCGAGTATTTAGAAAAGAATTTTTCAGAAAAAAGGAGAGAAATTGGAAAGTTTGAGATAAAAAAGAAGAACAGAGAAACAATTGAGGAAAGGGGGGGAATTGACCAAGCACATTTTCTTATTGGAATGCACGCCCCGCTAATGAGAGAGAAAGATTATGCTGCCTTAGAAATACTTAACGCATATTTAGCAGATGGAGCGAGTTCTAAATTGTTTTTGAAAATAAGGGAAGATAAAGGATTAGCTTATGCTGTTAGAGGAAACATTAATGCGGAAAAAAGCTATTCATATTACACTATTTATATTGGGACGACTAAGGAAGCTTTGCCTGAAATAAAGAAGATTATTTTAGATGAGTTCGATAATGTGGGAAAAATGGATGAGAAAGAACTTGAAGAAACGAAGGAACAATTAATAGGACAGAGAAAAATAAGTACTGAAGAAAGTGTAAATGTCATGAATGAATTACTAATTTGTGAATTGTCGGGAAAAGCAGAAGATTATTATATACATGAAAAAAGGATAAAGGCAGTTTCTTTGGAGCAAGTTAAAAAGCTGGCGTCAGATCTGATTAAGAAATATAGCATAGCTGCAATTGTGCCGAAGGATATATAAATCTTTTTTTCTTATAGTTGATATGAAAAAGAAATCTATTATTGTTGTTTTTAGTATTATTCTTATAATATTTACTGTTTTTCAATATGTTTCTGCAAATGGATATAAAGATAACACTTACATTCCAAATTCTATTTATTGCTCTGATACAGACAGAGGAGTTTATTCAACAATAAAAGGAACAATTAGTGTTGGCGGAAAGAACTATATTGATAGTTGTTACAATAATAATAAAACAGTCTATGAATATTATTGTTCTGGAAATAGTTATGGAACTAGCTATATAAATTGTCCTTTAGGATTTAGTTGTTCAAATGGTGTTTGCGTTTCAACCACTAATGCTGAAAAATTGAGTATTAGTATTGCAACATTGAAAGATACTTATAAAGTCGGAGAAGCTATTGAATTGACTGATCCTCCTTATGATGTCGAGCCTTCTGTTATTGGAGATATTGCTTCTTCTAATACAGATATTACAGAGATTAATGTTAACAATGGAGATAAAATTGGATCTATAATAGATAATGGGAGAGATTTACGATATATAATGTCAGATGGATTTATTAAAGACAGAACTATTGATGAAAAAGGTAATTTTATTTCTGTGGAAGATGCTGAATTGTTAAAACCCAATGGCTACATAATTGAATTTACAGAAGAGCCGATGATTAAACAATATACAAAAGCTAAGGAAAAATATAAAATAAAATTAAAAAAAGACGAGTTAGAGAAGAAAAAAGTTCTTAAAAAAGCAAGCGATATACAAAAAGTTAAAGTTAATAAAGAGCACGTAAAGATAAGGGCGGTGATTGAAGCAGAACTAGGGGGCGTGTTTTCTGACTCTACATCTACATCAGGAAGTAAGATTAATGCAAAAGTTATTGATGAATCTGAAAATAATTTTTGGCTTACAAAATTATGGAATAGCATTATTGCTTTATTTAGTAAAAAGCAAATAACTGGAGAAGCGATAGTAACTAAAACTTCTCCAACTACAACGGCATCTACATCTCAAAAAAAGGAAATTAAAGTTCTTGGAGAATGGGATTCTGTGTTTAATGGAATTGCATTAAACATCACAGCAGAGGAGGCTGAAAAACTCAAGAAAGTTTCTGGCGTAAAAGCAGTGCATCCGAATTTGAAAGTTAAAACTTTGTTGCAGGATTCTGTGCCTTTGATTAGCGCTGATAAAGTATGGCAAAGAGACGGAACGATTGCTGTTCCTAAAGAAGTTTTTCAGACTATTTTCATATCTGATAAAGCTGTTTCAATTTCTTTGGAAAATCAAGTTTATACTGTTAAGATAGAGAGAGTGACAACTACGAGAATAGCGACTTTGCTAATTAATAATGAAAGGAAAAGCATGAAAAAAGGAGAGAGTTTCAAATTAAGCCAAGCTACTTTGTATGTTGAAGATGTTCAATATGACAAATATAAAGAAGCAGGCATTATATTTGATGATTCAATAGTTTCTATTCGTCTTATATCAGATAAATCTTCTGTATTAGGATATACAGGAAAAGGAGTAACAATTGCAATTATTGACACGGGTGTTGATTATACTCATCCTGACTTTGGGAGTTGCACAAAAGAGGATTTTCTTGCTAAGAAGTGCAGTAAAGTGGTTGATGGATATGATTTTTCTGATACTATTGATATAAATCAAGATAACGATATTTTAGATTGTTTTATTGAAGATAAGAAAGGAGAATATTGTGAAAGAATATTTTTAAGAGATAAAAATAACGATGATGATTTTGATGATTGTTATATTGAGTCATCTAAAGGTAATATATGTGAAGAAGATAAAGATCCAATGGATTACCAAGGACATGGAACTCATGTTGCAGGAATTGCGGCTGGAAAAGGAGATTATAACAATAATAATATTTATGAACCAGAGAAAGGAGAAGTCTGGGGTATTGCACCAGACGCCCAGATTTATACATATAAAGTATTTCCTAATTCTTATACTGATGTTATAATTAAGGCTATTGAAAGAGCTGTTGATCCTAATCAAGATGGAGATTTTTCAGATCATCTTGATATAATTAGCATGAGTCTGGGGGGCCCAGGAAATCCCGATGATCCAATGAGTAAGGCAGTTGATAATACTGTTGATGCTGGTGTTGTTGTTGTTATAGCTGCTGGAAATGATGGTCCTGGCGAGCAAACAATCAGCAGCCCCGGAACATCTAGGAAAGCAATAACTGTTGGTGCAACTTATAAGAAAGATTATAGTGGAGAATATTGGGGCGACACTGATCCAAAAAAAGACCAAATAATCTCATTCAGTTCTAGAGGACCAGTTGTTTGGAGATATAAGGAAGGCAATGAAAAAGGTTTAATAAAGCCAGATGTTGTTGCTCCTGGAGCTCTTATTTGTGCTGCGCGGCATGATTCAATATTTGAAGAAGGAGAACATCCATTCTATAAACCTTGTATTGATGATAAACATGTTCAGTTGGCAGGAACAAGCATGGCAACGCCGCATGTTGCTGGTGCAGTAGCATTGATTAAACAAGTGCATCCTGATTGGAGTCCTAATTATATAAAAGCTGCGTTGAAGAATACTGCTGTTGATTTAGAGCTTTCTCCTATTAAACAAGGAGCTGGAAAGATTGATATAAAAAAAACTATTAATTTGAATGAGAAACCACTGATTGCTGAATTAGTTAAAGGGGATTATGAAGTTACAGGTATTATTGATATTACCGGAAATATACAAGGCAATAATTTTGATCGTTATAATGTTTATTATTCAAAAGTTGATGAAAACAATTGGAAATTGATATGTTCCGGAATAAAAGAAGTTAGTAACAATATTTTATGTAAAAATTTTGTTTAATTCATAATTCACGTTACTATTATAGTTTTAATTCTATGGAAGAAGCAATTGAAAGTACTTTTTTACAAAAGGATGTTATTGAGATTATAGGGACCGTTGGAGAAGGTAATAAGATCATTAGTTATTCTTTGGAATATTCTCCATTAGAGGATATGGTCAAATGGGACACAAAGGGAATTAAAGTACTTAATCAAAGAGGGAAAAATGTTAAAATTGGTGAGTGGAATATAAAAGATATTAATGAGGGAGTTTATGTACTAAAATTAAATGTAGAATATATCAATGGAGCAAAATATTCCGACCAAAGAGCAGTTGCAGTTCCCAAAAATTTACATCTTGGTTGGCCAAAAATATTTATTGGAAACAATGGTTTTTTAGATAATATTGATAAAATAGTAGGTGATGAAATCATTATTTCTAAAACAGGAGATTATTTTTCTTCTATTGATGGTCCTGTTGCCCAAATAAATGTTTTAGATATTTCTGGGAGTTCTTTATTTGGCTGGCCTAAAAATATAAGTTTTTCAAGTTGGAACTCTCCTTCCGTAGGTGATTTAAATAATGATGGAAATAAAGAAGTTGTAATAGCTTCAGGCAAGGGATTTCCTGATAGAGATAATTCTAAGATATTTGCGTTTTATTTAAATGGAGAAAATATTAAGGGTTGGCCTATAAATCTCCATGAATACACTCCAGGACAAACAGTTTTGTCTGATATAGATAATGATGGTTTTGAAGAGATTATCATAACTTCTATATTTGATAACTATACTTGTATGACTGACGCTATTGTTCGCGATAAATCATGTATTTATGGATCTCCAGATGGAAAAATTGAAATTTATAATTTCAGTGGCAATTTGATTTGGTCTAAGTTATTAGATATGCACGCTTCCGGAAGTCCTGTTGCTGTAGGTGATTTAAATAATGATGGAAATAAAGAGATAGTTTTACTTGCATTTTCAGCTTCAAAGATTGGAAGAGTGAATAGTCTAGAAAAAGCTAAGTTATATGTATATGATTTTAATGGAAGCGTTGTAAATGGTTCGCCTAAGTCTCTTAAAGAAATAGACCCCATGTTTGCGAATTTTGATGAATATGAATTAATAGGAGGGGTGGAATATTCGGCACCCGTAATTGTTGATTTGGATGAAGATGGATATAAAGAAATCATATTTGCCCTTAGAAATGGAGTATATGCAATGAATTACGATGGTTCTTTAAAATGGAAAAAATATACAGATAAATATTTTTATTCATTTATTTCATTAGGAGAAATAGATAAAAAGTATCCTGGAAAAGAGATAGTTGTTTCTACATTAGATAATATCTTTGCTTATCATGCTGATGGAAGCGTTGTAAATGGTTGGCCTATATTTTGTAAAAGAAATTATGTTATTAGGGATTATACTAATGTTATAATAGGTGATTTAGATGATGATGAAGAAAGCGAGATAGTTACACTTTGCAATGATATAGTTTATTCTTTTGAAGGCGATGGAAGCGTTGTAAATGGTTGGCCTAAAATATCTGCTTTTAGTAGTTTTGGTTACAGTAATGATTTTTCTTTTGGAGATGCTGATAATGATGGTAAGCTCGATTTATTTTTTGGTGCTGACAAAGCAATTTATCAAGGTCAATTAGTTTATTTGTGGAATTTAAATACTCCTTACAACTTCTCATTAATGGACTGGCCAATGTTCCAGCACGATCCGCAGCATACTGGCTGTTATGATTGTGATGAAAGATTGCAATCCAAACTTACTAATTTAGGAACAACAGAAGTATCGGGAAAAATAAGTATATTAGTACAACAATATAATCTGGCAAAGAACAGCTGGACAGCACTTCCAGATAAATCCATTCTTAATTATGCTGTCACAGTTAAGGCAAATGGAGGGATTGTAAAGCTTGATGGGATATTTAATCCTCGAAAAATGACTTTAACGCAGGCAGGGAAATATAGAGTTGTTGCCACATTCGTCAGCAACAAGAGCACGAAAGTTGAGAGCAGTTGGGAGTTTGGGGTTGTGTAAATTGTTTTGCTAAATGGTAAAGAGAGTATATAAATTGTTTAAGTAGAACATAACATTTAATTACATAAATTATTAAAAATATTGATCTTGTCAGGTATTGCTATGAAACTTTTAAAGAAAACATTAATAAGCACAATTGCCAGCGCAATAGTTTTATCTCTATCTAGTTGTATGCACTATCCCGCAGCAAAGAATTCACGTCCTCCTGAAGAATTATCTAAAGAAATTGAATTTGATTTGTGGAAAAATTATTATAGAAAACAAGAGAGATTTGATTTTTCGCAAAAAGAAATGTTTAACAATAAAAAATACAGAATCATTGAAGTCACAATAAATCCTTTATCTCAATATTCTGGTTATAATAGTAAAACTAATGTTTTTGATTTTTATATCTCTAAAAAGAATAGTAAAAATCCAACCATCCTTCTTTTGCCTATAATGGGTGGAAAAGATTATCCAATAGAAAGCCATTTTGCGCGTTATTTCACAAAGAAAGGATATAATATCGCTATAGTTCACAGAGAACAAAAAATCGATGAAGAAGTTAATGCATTGGAAGACCTAGACGCTTTGTTAAAGTGGACAGTTTCGGACAATAAAAGAGTTTTAGATTGGTTAGAATCTCAAAATGAAGTTGATGCAAATAAAATTGGATTATTTAGTATTAGTTTTGGGGCCATAAAAGGTTCTTTATTATTACCCTTAGAGCCAAGAATAAAAGCCGCTGTTCTCGGGTTAGGGGGAGGTAATTTGCCATACATTTTAGCACATACAACAGAGAAAGGGCTTATAAAACACAGAGAGAAATTATTGAAAAAACATAATCTTACATTACAAGAAGGCGAAGAAATACTACGCTCTGTAATAACTTATGAACCATATGAATTTGCAAAATTTATTGATCCTGATAAGATTATGCTAGTTAATGCAAAATTTGACAAGGTTGTCCCCTATAGAACTGGTATAGAACTTAAGAAAAGAATGGGAAATCCCGAATCCTTAATTTTACCAACAGGGCATTACACTAGTCTTTTTTGCATTCCTTATATAAAAAGCCAGGCATATAGGT
The DNA here is from genome assembly GCA_016186375.1 of Candidatus Pacearchaeota archaeon. Lineage (GTDB taxonomy): Archaea > Nanobdellota > Nanobdellia > Pacearchaeales > GW2011-AR1 > VGKP01. The sequence continues at coordinate 3,464 of JACPLS010000100.1, read as the reverse complement.
TCTTTGAACGCAAATTTAGCCAAATTGAAGGAGAGAATAAATTAGAAAAACTTGTTGAAGCGAAATAAAAACTTTTTCTTCATATGTTAAAAAGAGGTGTCGCAGCGTCTCTTAATGAAACAAATATCTTTGGTTGAAAATTTTTTCTTTCCTTGAGTAGAACATTAAAAGTTGAGAGAGCTTTTTGAGGAGTATTGTTTGTCTCGCTTAGATGTGAGAGAATGACTTGTTTTAATTTATCTTTCGCGTGTTCTAAAATTCCGAGAGCCGCTTGTTTATTTGATAAATGGCCTTCATTGCTCTTTATCCATTTCTTAAGGTGTTCAGGATATGGGCCGTTTTCTAACATTCTTATGTCATGATTAGATTCTAAGAAAATAAAATCAGAAATTGAAATATTTGAAATTGATTCTTTGCATAAATATCCTAAATCAGTCATTATTGAAACATTTTTATTTTCTGTTACAGTGTAGGAAACTGGGTCGGATGCAGAATGGGATTTTGGAAAAGCTTTGACATTTAAGTTTTTTATCTTAACTGTTTCATTATTTTTTATTTTATGTAAGAGAGATTCATCAGAACAAAGAAAAGAATTTTTGATAGTATTAGCTGTTGCAAAGATAGGTATCTTGAACTTCCGCGCAAAAACGTCTGCACCTCTTATATGATCAATGTGTTCGTGAGTTATGAAAATACCATTGATATTTGATGGACTTCTCTTTATATGTGATAACCTTTCAAGAATTCTTTTAGAGCTTATGCCTGCATCTATTAAAACTGAAGACTTATCGTTTTCTATATAGAAGCAATTCCCCGAAGATCCTGATGCTAATGCCGAGACTTTCATATTTCCTCTTTTTATTCGTCATATGATAAGAGAGCAAAGGGTTTATATATTAGCATGATATTTAATAATAAGAAAATGGTTTTGATAACTTGTAATTGTGGATATAAAGTTGAAGACAATGATCATTATAAGGCTGAAGCGAAAGCTTGGCATCACGCTATTAAAGATCACTTGGAAATGTTAAAGGAGATGACTCCAGAACAGATTGAAGCTGTTTTAAGAGATAGCGATAAGCAAATGAATCAATTTTAGAAAAGAAAAGGTTTTTATATTTAGTTCTTTTGAAAGAGCGTGGAAGAAAATAATTTAAAAGTTAAAGATAATGTGTTTACAAGGGCATTTATTGCTATAGAAATGCCTGATTCTGTGATTAAAGAAGTTGCAAGAATTAATGATGTGTTAGGAAATTGGAAGTTTACAGGAAAATTTACAGAACTTGAGAATTTACATTTAACTTTAAAATTTTTAGGAGAGATCGATAATGAGAGATTAGAAAAAGTGAAGGAAAAATTAAGAGACGTAAAATTTGAAAGTTTTGAAGCAAAATTATCTGAAATCGGAACTTTCAGTCTTCATGAAAACCCAAGGATAATTTGGATTAAAATTGGAGGAAAAGGAATTTTTGAGTTACAAGAGAAAATTGATAATACTCTTGAAAAAGAGGGTTTTTTGAGGGAAAAAAGATTTATGAGTCATATGACTATTGCAAGAGTAAAATACGTGAAAGATAAAAAAGGATTTTTTGATTATGTAAAGAAGATTAGAATTAAGGAAATAAAATTTAGAATTAATAATTTTTATTTAAAAAAGAGCGAACTGAATGAGAGCGGACCAATTTATACTACTTTAGAGACATATAATATGGTGTGAGAAATATAGACAACAAAGAATTTCAAGATTTATAGACTTTGTGTTTTGCAAAGCATCTGTTATAAGATAATAGAGTTTAAAAGGAACCAGATTATATTAAGATTTTGATGGGAAATGATAAATATCTTGATAAAATTTTGGATGAAATTTCTCTTTCATTGTTGACCGAGTATATTAGAAAAAGAAATGAGGATGAGGAGAAGCCATCAAGTTGCATTTATTTATATGGCAGTAGACTGGAAGACCTTCTTTATATATCTGGAAAGATGCATGAACATTTTACTAAAAAAGGATTTTCTGATGTCGAAGTTAATTTTGGAGAATGCAGATTAAATAATCCAAATGGAAAAATTTATCAATTTGATGTAGATGAATTTATCAAACTAAATGAGAGAGCAAAGAAAAGAGATGAAGAATTAAAACAAATAAGAATGAGTTTAAGCGGTATAAAATAAGATAATTATTTATTCTAATAATTTCTCAAAATCTTTTGTTCTTTTTCCCAAAATTTCTTGTAAATCTGATTCAGAAGCACTAATAATCTTTTTTAAAGATTTGAATTTCTTTAAAAGAGATTTTGCTTTTACTGGACCGATATATGGGAAACCTTCCAAAATGAATTGTAATTGTTCTTCTTTCGAAAAAAGTATTTTTGATGGGCGAATAGAAACTTCTTCATTATTTCTTTTTTTAGCTAATAGCGAGAGATATAAGGAAGTATCTTTTTCATTCCTGGAAAATATTATTGGGATTTTATAATCGAGAATTGATGCTATTATAAAACCTCTTAATGCATTTTCATGAATTATTTCATTATTAAAAATTTCATTAATATCACCTTCAATTAATAAAAAGTTGGAAGGATATTGTTTCATTTCTTGAATTTGTGAGAAAATCCTTTTATTAATTATTGAAGCTTTAAGGTCCGAGATTGTTTTTCTTTCAATTGCAATGTTGTTTATGAGGTAGTCTCCAACTGAGAGATGCTGAAACTCTATTTTTAAATTTAGGGAGGAGAGCTTTGCAGGAACAAGAGAATTCTTCTCTCGATTATCAATTATTATTTTTTCTCCGATAATTTTTTCTTTCTTCTCTTTCTTCTTTGAAAATATGTTGTGGAACATTTTATTTTTTCATGTCAGATCAATTTTAACCCGAATTTCTTTAATTTCTCAAAATGCTTTTTGTTGTTTGTTAAGAGCTCGAGATCATTAACTATACAAATAGAGGCAATAAATAAATCTCTAAAATCTATTAAATCTCCTGTTTCTTTTAACTTCATTTGAATATCACCAGCTTTTAAGGCAGAATTTTCATTGAAGTCTATTTTAATTAGGGAACCGAGCATATCTTTTATCATGTTTTCTTCGTGTTTTAATCTCCCAGACCAGACTTCAAACGTAATTATCTGAGTTGTATAGAATTCTTCACCAAGATTATCTATAATTCTTTTTGTTTTGGGATTTTTTCTTAAAAAATCTATTATTATATTGGTATCTAGGCATATTTTTCTGTCCACTTTTTCCATCCTTTTTTTAAATTTAAAATTGATTTTTCATCTATTCCGCCTTTGCCGTAAAATTCCCCAAATTTCCTTTTTTTAGCTTCATTGTTTTTTTTAACAAGAGATTCAATTACAATTGTGAAGCTTTCTTCTTCACCTTTCATAGATTTTAACTTTTCATAAATGCTGTTAGAAACATTAATGAGTTTTGACATGTATACGTATACATATATGTATATATAA
>JACPLS010000030.1 GCA_016186375.1 Candidatus Pacearchaeota archaeon | reverse complement strand
TCACAGAGTCCCATCTCATCAAAAAAAGCATTACAAGGAAAACTGGCGGAAGAAGAAATGACTGGAACCTTGTTATCAAATTTGAAAAACCAGTCCTTTGCTTCGCCTGCCTTTCACTGAGCGAAAAAGGCGCGTTGTTCAAGTCCGGGTCAAAAGTCTCGTGATTGGGATAGGCGTGATGGTTATTGTGCTTGAATCTCCAGTAAGAGAAACTCCCACCTAACAGAAATGAGTGCGTAAAATGTCCTACAAACGCATTTGTAAACCTGCTTTTTGATATCGCCCTGTGGCCGGCATCGTGGCCGAGATATGCAAACTGCATAAACACGAATGCTATTGGGATTGAAGCCAGAATGGTTATATGCCACATGTTGAAATATAAGATAATCGAAAACAACGATATCAACAACAAAGCATTTACCAAAAAATTCGAAAGATAGTATAAAAGGGTTTTCTTCAGAAGTCCACTTACTTCAAGCTCTTTTTTCAGTTCAATATAATCATGGTTTGATAAATTCATCCTCTTTTTATTAAAAATCTCAAAACTACTATTTAAATTCATCTTTTTCATGAGCTGTAAAGTAAACGAGTGGTATTGTTTAAGGTAGACTCTTACATTTATTTTCTATATCGTAAAAAAGGAAAGGATTTTAAAGTTCCTTTCCTTCTCAATTATCGGCGAGATAAATGAGGATAAATTTAGGGATTTTTTCAATATTCGGTTTATTTACTACTCCCATTATTCTTGGAATTATAGCAATAATCATTATTAACAAATATACAACTTGGTTTCTGAAATTCTCTTTTTTTGATAAAATCTTTCTTTATCCTTCAATTATTTTGATGTCAATTCTTTTTTATATCTCAATCTCTAATTTAAGAAAATAATTCAGGAAATATCTTGCAACCAATTATCCCTATTAAAATAAAATCAATAGCCCAAAGTATATGCCACAAAACGTCCTGCCATTTTAATTTCCATCTTATCTTGTAAATAATTAAAAAAATACATCCCACCATGAAAATAAGCCATAAAACCCATAGAATAACTTTAATCCCGTAATCCCAATACAAAACCATTTTATTTTTCCTCCCGCCAATGTCCAGTGCCCTAAAATCGCCTCTAATTGCGTTTAAACGCATTGTAGAAGGGTTTTTCTCGTCGGTAACCACTGGACATCTCGACATAAACTATTTAAAGTAACTCTTCTTAATAATTGATAGAAAAGTGAGCCAAAGTGCTTTAGACACTCTGGCTCGGAGGACTTAAAATGCAGTCGAGCAATTCAAGTCCAGAAGAGCAAAAGACTTCTGGCAATATAAAAGTTTCGTGTGTTTTCTGCAAAAGCAGAAATTATGTGAAATGGGGCAAAAGGAAAACTCAAGATAGGGGAATTATTCAAACCTATAAATGCCAAGATTGTGGCAAGAGATTTACAAATAATGAAGGATTTTATCGAATGAGAAACCATGAAAGCAAAATAACAGAAGCGATTGACTTATATTTCTCTAATCTTTCAAGCAGAAAGGTAAGAAACCATTTTAGACGACACTTGCCTAAAAATGCAAGTCATGTAAGCGTTTTGAATTGGTGCAGGAAGTATGTCTTAAAAGTTAATAATTATGTTGAAAAACTACAACCAAAATTAAGTGGCTTGTATTATGCAGATGAAACTGAAATAGACAGGGAAAAGGTTAATGATAATTTTTGGGCTTGTGTTGATTGGGGAACTCGTTATATTGTAGCAACTCATTACAGTTTGGCAACCGACATTGAGGAAGCAACAGAATTTTTGCAGAAAATAAAGACAAAGGGTATGCCAAAATTCATACAAACGGATTATGCGGGGTTTTATCCAAAAGCTATGGCACATACTTTTTATGTCAATAAAAAGAAAACATATAAAGGCATTGAAAGAGTAAAACATTACAGACAAAACACTTTAAAGACAGGAAAATATAATGTGAGGATTGAAAGTGTGTTTATGAAAGTTAAAGACAGAGTTGATGACTTTAGAGGGCTTAAAGCTTTATGGTCAGCACCAATATTAATGCAAGGAATAATTATACAGCATAACTTTATTGAGGCACATACAACAACAGGAAAAGTGCCGAGTGAGTTAGCGGGACTTAAATTTCCTTTGGGACTTAATAGATGGCTTGGATTGATTAGAATGAGTTGTTTTTGATTTTTTATCTTTCCACATTAGTTTATCCACATAAGGAAACATATGATATTCTCTTAATTTAAACTTTAATTCTCGAAGAGATTTTATGTTGCCAAGTTCAAGTTTTATTGCTGTTTGTTGTTCTACATCATCTCTAATATGTGTTTGCCTTCCCACATCTGCAACTATTGGCAATACTGAGTAAAGTAATGTGGCTATTACGAATAATACCATTAAATTTAGAGGATTAACAAAAAAATCTTTTAGTCCTACACCCTTATTAAAAGTAAAAAGTCCATAGATTAAACTCATAATTATCACCAAAGTAACAATAATGAGGGTAATTCTGAATTGATTTTCTTTGATAAATTCCACCATTTTATTATAAAGTTTTTTGATTTTATTTAAACTTTCCTCTGATTTGCTCATTGTTTAACCTCCGAACCGTATAATTAAACGGAATACTCGTGGTAAGAGTCTACCTTAATTCCGAAATGCTATTTTTTTCGGAATCGCACTTTGAAGCCCTCTGAAAAGGGCGAATTTACCACTCGTTTACTTTACAGCTCACTTTTTCAAACTGTTATTATATCACCCGAATTAGACACTTAAAAATATCACCCACGGGTTAGACAGAGTTCTTTTTCATTAATACAAAAAATAAAAACAAAAAAGAACAAGTTTACTTATTGCGTATCTTCACCAAAGTTTTCTGTGTCTTCTGCGCTGTATTCTTCTTCAGAATCCGAGCTTTCTTGCTCTGAAGGCGCTTCATAGCCCTCTTCGCTTGATTCTTCACTGGCTGCAGATTCTTCGCTAGCTTTCTCACCAACCACT
>JACPLS010000012.1 GCA_016186375.1 Candidatus Pacearchaeota archaeon | reverse complement strand
TTATCAGCGTTGAAAGAGCTAATGACTATGTGCGAAATCAAGACGCGCATCACGGAACAGTTTGGATAATTAAGTAGACGTTTGTGCGCGTCACCGCGCGGGAAGCTGGGGCTTTCAAGCCCCAGAGGACGTCACACATAATTATGATTAAAGCTGTAATAATTTGGCTATTGTCAGAATAGGAGTAATCTAAGAAAGCTATAATATATTTGGTGTATTTTTTATACAACTCGATTTTAAATCTGGAAAGACATAATTAAAATTATGAAAGAAATAAGAGAGGGAAATTTAGTGGGAGCTAGATACAATGCATTGTTAAAATCAGCAATCATTAGCGAAACAGATATTAATGGAAATATTCTGTTAGTGAATGATGAATTTGTGAAAAGTTTTGGTTATTCAAAAAAAGAGATAATAGGGAAAAATCATAGATTATTGAATTCTAAAAAACATACTTCTGAATTCTTTAAGGATCTTTACGATACAATCTCAAAAGGAAAGATATGGAGGGGAATAATAGAAGATATTACTAAAGATGGAGATGAAATATGGCTTGACACTTCTATTATTCCTATTTTGAATAATAAGAACAAGCCCATTAGGTATCTTTCAGTAAGATTTGATGTTACTAGGTTTATGAAATAAATATTTTTAATTTCATATCAAAATAATTTTTTTATATTAAAACTTTAGTCTAGCCAAGCATTCCCTTCTTAGAATACTATTTCTTCTTTATTTTAGAACCTTTTTTCTTTCCTACTGATTTCCTACGAGAATTTAGCCAAGTCTTAATCTTTCTAATTTTAGAAGCTTTCCCTTTTTTACTCCCTTTTCTCCCTAGTTTCTTTTTTACTCTTTTTTTATTTTTCCTTGCCATATTTCTCTGATCGAGCGCTGGAATAATGGACTCGGTGAAATAGTGCCGCAAACATCCACTGGCATCAATCTTAACCTTCCAGTACGTTTTAGCGGTTATCTTTTTCGCGTCAAAACATTGCTTGCATCACGCAGGTTTCGCTTGAGGAGTTATAGTCCATTCCTCAAATTAATGGCTGAACATGGTGTATAGGCTGTTTAGTCGCATCCTTTCCAGGATAACCGAACTATCCTTTCCAGCCATATAAAAAAGAAATCATTATTTTTATAACTATCTTACCATTATATAGTTATATCTTATTAATTTATTTTTAAATAATTAAAACTTTCCAAAAAGGATTGTCTATTTGTTAAGATATTATTCTCATTTATTCAATATTTTAATATTCGATGCTTAAAATCAAGAGGGTTATAAATATTGAAAATCACTTTACTTGAAATTGGCTTCCAGATCCCGGAGAAGATAAACTTGATTCTTTTCTCTCTTCATTTTTAGATTTATAATATACTCTAATGATCAAAAATATTACAACTATAATTCCAAAGGATAATAATATAATTGCCAAATAGTACAATATCTTTCCTTTATTAAGAGATATTACTTTTTTGCTTTGCCCAGTTCCTTCTCCTTCCCCAGTTCCAGATCCAAAGCTAACTCCTCCTTCAGCTGTTTCATATTCTCCTATTATTACTTTTTTAATAAATAATGAAGACTTATTGTTTTCAATGCTTAATAATGTGATTTCATAATCAAATATATTATCATTATTTACATCAAAACCAGATTTGTCTCCTATGAACATGATCCTTTCAGAATTATTAGTTACATCCAAATAAAGAGCAGTTTCATTTATAATCCGAAATCTGATTTCATATCTCTGGTCGCCCGACTTGATTATTATCCTGTCTTCTGATTTTATTGTACTGCTTATGCCTCTATTAACTTCTTCTTCACTGATTTCATATGTTATTCCTCTTATAATAATATTAGATTCATTTAAAATATTAGAAACATTCCTAGGTGCTTGTATAAGAAGAGTATAATTAAGAATATATCTGCCCCCAAAACTTACATTAAATTTAATTTCTCCAGCATTTAAAGCTGTAAAGTTATAACATGGAGGTGATGATGTTAAATTGCAAACGATATTATTTCTAAGTATGGATACATTTACTATAGAAGTTGGAAGATTATATAGTGTGATGTTTGCACTTTTATTTAACCCTGTTTTTGATTCGTTAATTAATGCCAAATTATTTCCAATTTGGATGTCGTTGCTTAAATTGGTTCCTGAACCATTAATTGGTTGGGTAAATTTAATTTCACCAGATTGAGTGTTTCTGAAAATCAAATAACCTTCTGTTGTTGAATTACCTATTGCATAGGATTTAATATTTTGATCAATTAAATAAGTGCCATTTATATATGTTGAAGATATGTTTAATTCAAGACCTGAAATGCTTAATAAATTATTGGAAGCAAGATTATTGTTATTGAGACAAGATATGAGAGGAAATCCTCTACCGCGACAATCGAAGAAGAAACCGTGGCTACTTTCACCAATCGTTGATATTGTATTAGAGGTAAAGTTGTTTAAATATGAGTTGATGCTGATAATACCATGATTATCTTTAGTTCCGCTCGTTGAAATGATATTATTTGATATTATATTGTTGTAATCCCGTGATGATAGAGAAATTCCATAGTTATTTGTAGATCCTGTTGTAGATATTGAATTGTTATTGATTATCGAATTATTTGAATTTGAAATATCAATACCTTTGTTATCAACACCTAAGCCTGAGGGATTAATAGTATTTGAATCTAGTATATTAAATCCGCCGCTGACTAATAAACCTGAGTTTCTATACGCTCCCGTTGTAGAAATTACATTTGATATTATAGAATTATTTGATCCAATTATTTGCATGCCAAAATTATTACCTTGAGAATCTCCATGAGTTGAAATTGTATTAGAAACTATAGTGTGATTTGAGCTAGTTGAAAAATAAATTCCATTGTTATTATTTATTCCACTATTATCTCCTGTTCCATTTGTTATAATTGTATTTAATGATATTGTATTAAAAACGCTTTTTTCTATTAATATACCATGGTTATTGGATGTTCCATCTGTAGATAATACATTATTATTTATTAATGAATAGTTAGTTGAATAGAAATATATTCCTAAACTAGCTGAATTACCCTTTGTTTTAATGGTATTATCAGTTATTTTTATTCTGCTTCCCTCTTTAATGAAAATAGCATAACCACTGTTTAATCCGTTGCCCTTTGTATTATTTTGCTCAATTTTTATATTTCTAATTGTAACGTCTGATCTCTCTGAACTATTGATTCCATACCCAGACAAAACTGTAGAATAATTAACAGTGAATCCATTTCCATCAAGAATTATATTATTAGCCATTAAATTAAAACAAGTTCCGTTTGCAGAAACGTCATTTAGAAGATTGTAAACTGTGTTTGGAGTTAACAAATTCTGACATGAATTAATATTAATAACATTTTCAGGATCACCTTGTGAAGCATAACCTAAGAATAGAGGAAATGAAATTAATAGCCCTAATAATATTACTAATGCTATTAGCCATAAAACCAATACCTTCGCCTCTTTTTTAGACATCTATATATCAAATAAAGCTCATATAAAAACTTAATGTTTTTTATAAGCTTTACAAAATTTTAGAAAATAATCAGCATGAACCAAATTATGTTTAATAAATATCAATCATGATAATATTTAATAATATTTACTCAATAAATGAATTATTTTAAAATAATCTAATAAAAGCATTAAATAAAATCAAAAAAACGATGTGCCACCGCAGCTTAAAGCTGCGGTTTGTGACAGGCACTCGTTTTTTGGATGCTCAAAAAGTTACCGCACCTTAAAAGATGCGGTTTTCTAAAGACTTTTTGACATTATAAAAGATCTAGCGGATTCTGAATCTTTTTTAATTGTTCATTGGATACATGAGTATAGACTTGTGTAGTATTTAAGGACGCGTGCCCAAGAATTGTTTGTATTACTCTTATGTCAGTTCCTTGCTCTAATAAATGTGTTGCAAAGCTATGACGAAGTGTATGGGGAGTTACTTTCTTATTTATTTCGGCTCTCTTACTCGTGTTTTTGATTATTTTCTGAATATTTCTTGTGGTCAGTGGCCCTTCTTTAGAAAAAACAAACCTATTCTCTCTTCCTTGTAAATATTCACTTATCTCTTTTGCTAGATTAGGCGAAATTACAAATATTCGGTCTTTGGATCCTTTTCCTTTCCTTACCCATCCTGTGCCATCAGAAAAATTTACATCATCAACCTTTAAATTAACAAGCTCTGATACTCTCAATCCTGCCGAATAAAGTAATGAAACTATTAATCTGGATTTTTCAGTATCAGTTGATTCTATTAATTTTTTCACTTCTTCTTTTGTCAACACAGATGGAAGTTGTTTGTCTTTTTTAGGTATTTTAACATTCGAAAAATCTTTTTTCAATATTTCGGTAAAAAAGAATTTGAGAGCTGCAGAAGCCAACATGATAGTGTTTCGAGCTTTATTTTCATAAAGCTCCGATAGATAGATTTTAGCATCATCTTGATTTAAATCTTGAGAATTTTTACCAATTCGTTTAATAAATTTATCAACAAAAAATCCATAATTTCTCACAGTCATTGGTGATAAGCCTCGTAAGCGCAATTCACTTTTTAATTTATTTAATACTTCTAAATTTTCAATCATCTCTTTTTCCTCTTTTTAAGTCCATTTTACCTTCTCCCAATTAAACGAACTATTATTTAAATGTTTATGTTTTAGGGAAATATTTATCAATTGATGTTCTTACAGCTTCAACATCATCAGGATGTTGTGTAGGGCTTCTTTTTCGCTCCTCAATTGATCTTTCAGTGTCAATATCAAATTTTACTCCTGTGTAGAAAAAGCACGTTCTATCTTGTTCCCTATCTCCTACCAAATTAAAATTTAGCCATCTGTGATTAGGAAAGCGTATTATTCCACTAGCTCCAGCATAGTGTTGTTGTCTTCTATTTTTTTCTTTTTCTTTGGTAAGTGGCGAATATCCTCTTCTATAAGAAAGAATTAAGGTGTAGTCTACTTCAGCTTTCAAATCTTCTCCCAAATGAGCAAACAATTTCTCTACTGATGGAGCATATACTCTTTGTGGAAATTTTATTATATTTATATCCTTATTTCTCATGATTATTCATCAAGATATTCTTATTTAAACATATATGAAATACAAAAATAATAAAAATAAAATAATTATTCATTTTTCTCCTGCTTTAGTTTCTGTGAATTCCACTAAATAGTGTTCATATGGAATTTCACCCTTAACATCCCACCTGTCAATCAGGTATCTATAACCACTATATTCAGGATGATTGCATAGTTCAGCAACTAAGATAGGATCTTTGTCTATTGCAGTAGCTTCTATTTTTAATTCAGAAGACTTGGGTATCCAGAACATTCTAAGCTTCATATTTATTAGTTTAGATTCTATATTCTTATGAATAAATTGGCCAATCTCATTATCTTCCAAAGATTCAGATACTGCTTTATAATATCTTGAATAAGCTTGTCTAGCATTCTCTTTTGCATTCTTGGTAATAGGCGGTGTCCGCGATTGTATAACTATTTCATATTTATATTTATTATCTTCTGAAGATGCTTTAAACTCCGAATAAGTTTCTGAAAGGTTTGCTCCAAAGAAAAGAGGAATTTCAAATTTAGTTTCTGCAAATTTTGGTGAGCTATAGCTTGTATTAATAATCCTCGCACTATCAGTTTTAATAACTCTTTTTAGTGAGAATAATTCATTTGATAATAAATCATAATGTTTTCTAAAATCTAGGCATATATATTGTACAACTAATTGATTCATTGCACGGTTTCTGCTATTATTTTCTCCCGGCAATCCAACATCTTTAATCATCTCAATTAGAGTTTTTCTAATTTTAGCTTTTCTATTATTAACTAATGTAGAAAAGTTAGGAGAATTTCTACTTGAAACACTAAAAGGATCATTATAATTTATTCTTGCACGCCTTTCTTCATTATGAACTAACATTATTTCGTCTAAACAGCCAGGAATGCTTAAATTTCCTATAAATTCACCTTTCACATTTAATATATCCAGAGCATTTCCTATTAGTTCCATTTTTCATCACCTCCTTTCACTTTTTCTATTTGTTTTCTAAGAACTAATATCCCATCACAAGCAAGAGGCAGGAGGCTATAACCTCTTAGAATTAGTTCTTTCAAATGCATAGAGCCTCCATCTTCTAGCATGCAGTCTGTAAATGCACATTTTTTATTCTTCATTTTTTTCATCACCTTTCATCCATGCAAAAGTATATCCTCTAGTATCACCCTCGCTATCATCTGCTCTCGCTTTTTCTATAATAGTAATGCCCGGTTCATAACCAATTGAAATCAAATATTTTTCATTTATTGACCTATTAAAATTCGAAAATGAAACTTTCCCAATTTCAGATAACATTTCAGTTCTTCTTATAGCGATTTCTCCACTTCCACAAAGAGCGAGAATAAATGGATTTTTTACAATTTCGTCAGAAGTTTGAATACCCTCTTTAAATCCAAAAGGCACATATCGCAACCTTTTATCTTCTTTTTCTAATCTTTCTATTAAATTATTCTCGTCAAATACAACCCTATTAAAACCGCAATTACACCACAATAATTTTGGAAAATCCTCAATATAAACTCCTTTATTATTAACTGAATAAATTCCAGTGAATGAAAGTAATTGCCCATGTTTCATTAGAAAATAAGGAAGTGAATAAAAAATACTATATTTTAAGTCAATATTTGTTTCATTGAGAGTTAAAGCAGAATATACAAATTCGACAAGGTCGCCAAAAGTTGGTTTTTCTAATCTATCTCTTTCAATTTCATTTGCTAAATTAATAAAATTATCTTCACCATAAGGAGGATGTATAAAAATTTTGTTTGTGTCTTTAGATCTTAACAAAGTTCGGCCAAGCGATATTTCAAAACCCTTAGATTTAAGTTTTTTATTCATACTATATCATAGACTTGTAAACTACTTGTATATTACTTACAAAAATTTGTCAATGGCGTTGTATATGACAATAAAGCTTATAATAGATAAAAATATACTTTTATATGTTAAATAACGAAATAATTAAAAAAATAGAAGATTTTGTATATTCTAAACCGCGCTCAATTCAAGAAATCGCAATGCATGTTGGAAAAAATTGGCGTACAGCTGACAGATACGTTTCAGAGATAGAAAAAAGTTATGGAACTTTAGCAACCAGAATATTTAGAGGAGGCACAAGAGGCGCACTAAAAATTGTTTTCTGGAGTTCAGTTGAAAAAATAAATTCTTCCATATTCCAGGAAATATTAGAATCTGATATCCTCAGCGCTAAAAGGAAGGAAGATTTTTCAGCCTTTGATATTTTTCAGCATGTTTCAGAAAAAAACAAACAGGTTAAAGTAAAAACAGAAAAAAGCGAAGAAATAGCGGGTTTCCTCAACGTTAAAAATATTCTGGAAAAAGCAGAGAATAAACTTCTTATTTTTTCAGGTAATTTGTCTTTTATTAATCTCACACAGAAAAATGAGAGGATTATTGATATCATAGACAAACTGTTAAAAAAAGGAATCACAATAAAAATTCTTTGTAGAGTCGATATTTTAGGAAAGAAAAACATTGAAAATATTCTCGAATTAAACTATAAATATGGAAAAGAATTAATTGAAATAAGGCATAGGGAACATCCTCTAAGGGCAACAATTGTTGATAATACTTTTTTTGTTATAAAAGAAATAAAAGAGCCAACAGGAAAAATAAATGAACTTGATAAAAAGATTTTCATATTTTATAATATCAAAGATAAGGATTGGGTTGAATGGCTTTCCCGTATATTCTGGAAAATTTTTTCTTCTTCAGTAAGTGCAAAAAAGCGCCTTTTCGAATTAGAGAAGTTAAAACAATAATTTATTTAAAGCCATGTTTTTTTAAGTTTTTATGACTAATGAAAAAAAGAGATTGAAAATGGCTCTTATTGCTGGAGCAGCTTATGCTTTAAAGTTCAAGGCAAAACACTCTAACACTAGTGATGAGGAAACAATTCAGCATGTATCAAGAGAGAGCAATGAAATTTTGAAAAAATTAGATACTGAAGAATAAAAATTAAAAAATAGGTTTATAATAATGGATAAAAAGGATAATAGAATTATTTGTACAGAACAATGGGGATTTCATTATCCAGAAAATTTATTTACTCCAAATATTACTCTATTCCTAAACCGCGCCTATTTTCTTGAACCCTTTGCATTAGAATTAAAGAGAGCTTTAGAAGTTTATTTTCCAAGTGATTTGGAAATAAGATTTAAGAGGGATAAGTCAAGATTGGATCCTCTGGGATTTTTTACAGATGGGAGGGTGGGCAATTGTGCTATATTTCTTTTCTATGATCCAAAGTATAGAGAAAAAGGAGCTATTGCATCCCTTCGTGCAAGAAGACCTATTGATTTACAGATGACCTTTGCGATAAGAAGAGAAGTTCATTTCAATCCATTAACTTTTATTAGAAACTTTGTAAAGTCCAAGTATTGTCTCAAAGGAGTTGATGCTAGTGTACTAAGGCCAGAAGCTTTTTATGAGCCAAAAATGTTTTCATAATTTTAGCTTTCCATTCATATTAATATCTTTTCTTAATATCAAAAAGACGATGCGCCACCTCGCCTTAATAGGCGAGGTTTGTGACAGGCGCTCGTCTTTTGGATGATCAAGGAACTACCGCACCTTAAAAGGTGCGGTTTTCGTCAGGTTCCTTGACATAAATAAATAATAAAGGAAATATTTTTTGATATTATTCTCTTTTAATTAGCAGTCCAACTAACCAAATAATTATACCTATAATTAGAAAAGGAAATCCAAAACCTATAACCATAAGACCGCTCCCTTCTCCAAAAATAGTAAGCCACCCGAATATCAAGACTATTATGCCTAAAATACCAAAAACCAAAGAGATAATATTTATTTTTTTCATTTTGTTTATGCTTTATTTATAAACTTTAATGAATAAATAATCTATTTAAACTTTACTTCTTGATAAAAATAATTATTATTCAATATTTTAACCTCTGATTTTTAAAGAGAATACTTTAAAAATCCTGTTTTATTCCAAAATACATGCGAGGGTAGCAAAGTGGTCAAATGCGCAGGACTTAAGATGTCGCTCTTTCGTTAGAGAGAGTAAGCAAACAGGATCATGTTCATAAGAGATCCTGTGGCTTAGTGCCTTCGGAGGTTCGAATCCTCTCCCTCGCATTTTATTATAAAACTTAATCAGGCTATGTGTAAATTCTAAACCATAAACTTTGGATTTATTTTCCACTCATGTTTTGCTCGATTCAAAACATTAATATTGTGATTAATCCATCTCAATGTTTCTTCGTTTATTCTCGCTGATTGCAG